>JALHTD010000093.1 GCA_022865555.1 Thermoanaerobaculaceae bacterium
ACGCGGTGGCTCCACCCGCTCCCGCTGGCCACCCCGGAACGGCGCTGGACCTGGAGAGGGCCATCGCGGGGCTGCCGGAGCAGGCGCGCAAGGTGTTCGTTCTTCACGACGTGGAGGGGTGGAGGCACAGCGAGATAGCGGGGCTCGCGGGGATCGCGATCGGCACCAGCAAGTCCCACCTGCACCGTGCCCGCGCGCTGCTGAGGGAGGTGTTGGGGCCATGAACTGCCGAGAGGTACAAGCGCTGCTGGACGATCTGTTGGACGGTGACCTGCCGGAGGGGCAGCGGCGAAAGGTCGAGGACCATCTGAGAGGGTGCGCCGAGTGCCGGACGTCCGAGGCCCGGCTCCGGGCGTTGCTGGCCCGGGTCGGAGCGTTGCCGCGGAGCCTCGCGCCCGCCCGCGATCCCTGGCCCGGGATCGTCTCGCGGATCACGGCCGGGGAGGTCATCGAGCACGACTTCGCGGGCCGGGGGCGCCGGTGGTACCCGCTCGCCGCAGCGGCCGCGGCCGCCGCGGTGCTGATCCTCACGGTCTCGCTGGTCACGGCGGTCCTCGTTTCCAGGGAGCGCGCCTCCCGCGTGGCGCTGGCGCCGGAACGGTCCGGCGTTGCGGCCGGGGTGACGCCCGCGTCGCTGGAGCTCGGGCAGGTGCAGGCCACGTTCGCGGCCGCGCGCCAGCAACTGCTCGCAGCGCTCGAGGCCCGCAAGGGCTCGCTCTCGCCGCAGACCCTCGCGGTCGTGGAGGAGAACCTCAAGATCATCGACAAGGCGGTCGGCGAGATGCAGGCCGCCCTGGCGCGCGACCCCGGGAACCGGGAGCTTCCCATGCTGCTCGTGACCGCGTACCGGCAGGAGATCGACTTGCTGCGACGCGTCACCCAGTTGCCGAGTCGCGGATGAGGAAGGGAGGATGACCATGAGAAAGCTCGGATCGGTGCTGATGGCGCTGGCGGCGGCAGCGATGCCCGCGCTGGCGCAGCAGCGAGTGGACGAGAAGCGGCCGGCCAGCAAGGACGGCACGGTCGAGATCCGCAACGTGGCGGGCTCGGTGAAGGTGACGGGGTGGGACCGCGAGGAGGTTTCGGTCACCGGCACGTTGGGCAAGGGGACCGAGCGCCTGGAGTTCTCGAGCAGCGGCAAGAGGACCCTGGTCAAGGTCGTGCTCCCCCAAACCTCGCACCACGTGGACGGGTCGGATCTCGAGATCAAGGTTCCGACGGCCAGCACGCTCGATGTCGAGACCGTGAGCGCGGACATCACCGCAGAGAAGGTGAGCGGAGCCCTGAAGCTCGAATCGGTCAGTGGGACCGTCACGGCTGGCGGCGACCCGGCCAAGTTCGACGCCAGGAGCGTGAGCGGTGACGTCGAGATCACGGCCGCGAGCGCCCCGGGCCGGGCCAAGTCGGTGAGCGGGGATGTCACGCTCTAAGGGGTGGCCGGTGCGGTCGAGGCCGGCTCGGTGAGCGGCAAGGTCTCGGTGACGGGCGGCGAGGTCTCGGGCGTCGAGCTCGAAACCACGTCGGGTGACATCAGGTTCGCCGCCGGCCTGGCCAAGAATGCCCGCCTCGACGCCAAGACCGTGAGCGGCGAGGTGGAGCTGATTCTGCCTGCCGACGTCGCTGCGGACTTCGACGTGACGACATTCTCCGGCGAGATCATCAACGAGCTCGGCCCACCGGCGCGCCGCACCAGCGAGTACGGCCCGGGGAAGGAGCTGTCGTTCTCGACGGGCGGAGGTGGTGCCCGGGTCGAGGCCAAGAGCTTCTCCGGCAGCGTCTATCTGCGCAAGCGCTAGCCTGCTGGTTGTTGCTTTCGCTGCGCGAGGTTTCTTCTTGTCCCGCGGGCGCGGAGCAGTCGCCCTGTTCCTAGTCACTGCGTGACGGCTTTATGTTGCCACGCGGGTGCGCGGCTCGTTCTCTCCTTGTCACTGCGTGACGACTTTCTTTTGCCAAGCGGGTGCGCGGCCCCTCGTCGCTTGCTCGCTAACGCTCGCTGCGCTCCGAGACTCCCTCAGCCTCGACCCAGCAGCGCGTTTCGTGCCGGGGCCCCTCGGTGTCCGCATGAGGCCGCGTCACCGAAACCCCGTCCCGGTCCGCGCGCTGGGTCCCCGCGGTCTCGGGAGAGATGGCCGCTGGCACCCGCTTGGCGGTTTGAATTCCCCCCACCCAAGTCCTTGGCGAGACCACTCGAGCAGGTCGGTGGCAAAGCGGGGGGTGGTGGTGAGATCCGCCCCGCGGGCGGAAAGAGCCATCACGCCGGAGCGTGCGGGTCCCGAGCGGGCGTCCCGCGGTGGGGTATCGGTGGCGTGGCTTTCTACGAACAGCGAGGGGCCCCGGCGCGGAACGTCCCTGCTCGGTCGCACGCGAAGGCGGGTCGGAGGGCTGCACTCGATGCGCAGCCCGAGCGACTTGGCTCCGAGCCCGCGGGGCAATAAGAAAAGCCTCACGCAGTGAAAACGAAGAAACTGGTCGCGCACCCGCGTGGCAACCTTAGGCCGTCACGCAATGGCAAAGAAGAAGGCGACTGCTCCGCGCCCGCGGGGCAAAAGAAAGCCACACAGTGACCAAGAGGAAGCGCCCATTCCGTTTCTGACGGCATCGAGATCACGTGATACCTTTGCCCATGGTTCGAAAAGCCCTTGTGCTGCTTGCCGCGCTCGTCGTGGCTGTCCCCGTGCTGGCGCAGGCGCCGAGCGCCGAGTGGAGGACGGTCGCGACCTCGCACTTCCGCCTCCACTACACCGCACCGGCCGAGGCGTGGGCGCTGCGCGCGGCCTCCCGCCTCGAGTCGATCCGGGAGCGGGTGATCACCGAGGTGGGCTACGACCCGCCGGAGGTCACGGACGTGCTGGTCACCGACCCGGTGGCTCAGGCCAACGGCTCGGCATTCCCGTTGCTGGGCTCGCCCCGCATGGTGCTCTGGACCAACCCACCGGGGCCGGCCTCGGTGATCGGCTTCTACAAAGACTGGACGGAGCTGCTCGTGCTGCACGAGGACACCCACCTCGTGCACCTGCTGCGCCCCTCCCGTAACCCGACGCAGAGGTTTGCCGAGCATCTGCTCCAGCTTGGGCCGATTACGCTGCGCGCCCCGCGCTGGGTGATCGAGGGGTACGCGACGCTGGTGGAGGGCAGGCTGACCGCCTCCGGCCGGCCCAACGGCGACCTGCGAGCGGCGATCCTCCGCCAGCGCGCGCGGGCCGGGGAGCTGCCCAGCTACGGGGAGCTGGCGTCGGACTCGCGCAGTTGGTTGGGGATGTCGATGGCGTACCTCGCGGGCTCGGCGTACCTGGAGTGGCTTGTCGAGCGGTCCGGTCCCGACAGCCTGAAGCACCTGTGGGCTCGGATGACCGCGCGTTCGGACCGGAGCTTCGACGCCGCGTTCGAGGGGGTGTTCGGGGAGCCCCCGGCAAAGCTCTACGACCGCTTCACCGCCGAGCTGACCTGGCGCGCGATGGAGGCGGAGCGGCGTCTCGCACCGGCCGAGCGCGAGGGGGAGCTCTGGCAGGACCTGAGCTGGACCACCGGGGAGCCGGTCGTGTCGGGGGACGGGAAGCTGCTCGCCATCGTGCTGCGCGGACGGGACGAACCGTCGCGTCTGGTGGTGTGGTCCACCGCGCCCGACGAGGAGGCGGAGAAGAAGTGGCGCGAGCGCATCCGGAAGGCGCTCGAAAAGGACCCTGAGGACGTGGCGCCGGTGCGAGTCAAGCCGCTGCCCCGCGAGCCGCTGCACGAGCTGGTCACAAGCGACGGTGCGGAGCCGTTCACGCCGCGCTTCCTCCCCGGCGGGAAGGCGATCCTGTTCGTGCGCTTCATGCCCGACGGCGAGGGATTCCTGCACCCGGATCTGTTCCGCTGGACATCGGGTGAGGGGAAGGTCGACCGGCTCACGCATCTCGCGGACGTGCGCGAGGCCGACCCGTCGCCGGACGGCGCCTGGGCGGTCGCCGTGCGCAACCGTAACGGCTTCTCGCAGCTCGTGCGGGTAGACCTCGCCACCGGGGGCGTCTCGGAGATCACGCCGCCCTCCGTGGAGCTCGTGTACGCGCAACCGCGAGTGAGTCCCGACGGCGCCCGCGTGGCCTTCGTGCGCCACGAGGAGGGCGCCTGGAAACTGATCGTCCGGGAGCTCGCGAAGGAACGCGAGGTCGAGCTGCCCGTCGGCAACGGCGCCTCGGTGGCCTACCCGGCGTGGGGCGGGGACGGGCAGACGGTGTTCGCGTCGGTCGGTCAGGGCGGCTTCGTGGACCTGTGCGCCCTTGCCGCCGACGGACGCGGGGCCCCCGAGCGCGTCACGAACACGATCGGCGCGGCGCTCGCCCCCGCGCCGACCCCCAACGGCTCCGGTCTGTTCTTCCTCGGTCTGCAGGCGGACGGCCTCGACCTGCGCACGATCGAGCTTTCCCAGCCGCTCGCCGCAAGCACCACGCCCGCGCTCGCGGCCGAGCTTGCGCCCGCGGTGCGGCCGACGCCGCCTGCGGCCCCCGCGCCGCTGGTTGCGGCCCCGGTCGGCCCCGGCCGCCCCTACGGCTTCGGACGGCAGGAACTTGCTCCGCTCGTTGGTGGCAACGTGGCGCCTTCGTCGCATGCCCTCGAGCTCGGCGGGCGTGCCGGCGACGTTGTCGGCCGACTCGATGTTCTGGCACTGGGTTCGATCGCGGACGCCGCCGGGCCGCAGGGCGGCACGCTTGCCGGCGCCTGGCGCGGGTGGCCGGTCGCGCTCTCGGCTCAGATCTTCGACGCGACCGAGAGGCCCTCGCAGCAGCCGAGGGAGGTGCCCGGTCTCGGCGAGAGCCTGGACGCGCAGCGTATCGGTGTGGAGCTGGAAGGGACGTGGCAGCGCCAGTGGCTCGCCGGCGGGCTCGAGCTGGG
>JALHTD010000094.1 GCA_022865555.1 Thermoanaerobaculaceae bacterium
CGGTAGCACCCCGAGCCCCTGGATCGCGTCGAGCACCACGAGGATCTTGCGCTCGTGGGCCTCACGAGCCAGCTCTGCCACAGGCGCTACCCAGCCCGTGTGGAAAGCCACCCACGACAGCGCCAGCACCTTGACCGGCGGCACGAGCAGCGGCACCACGGTCTCCGGCTCTATCCGGCCGCTCGGCGTGGGGAAGCGTCGCACCGCCACGCCGCGCCTGTTCAGCGCGAGGTAGGGGGCGACGTTGGCGGCGAACTCCTCCTCGCCGACGAGAACGGCGTCGCCCTTCCTCCAGGGCAGACCCTGGGCGATCAGCGAGAGCCCTTCGGAGGTGCTGCGGACCAGCGAGACGTCCTCGGCGCGGCAGCCCACGAGTTCGGCAGCCAGGGCGCGCGCGGAGAGCTCGGTCTCCTTCCACCGATCCCAGTTGTGCGACCCGCTGGTCTCCTGGTCGGCGATGCGCGCGCGCCTCGCCTCCGCCACCCGAGCCGGCAGCGGCGCGACCGCGGCGTGGTTGAGGTAGAGACAGTGCTGACGGACGGGGAACTCGGGCAGCCAGCGTGCGAGATCCAGCGCCACGCCGCGAGTATACGCGCCGTGCGGCTTGTTCCCCGTGCCGCCGCCAGCTAGAGTCTTGGCAGGGACACGCGAGCGATGTGCGGGATTGCGGGTTTTGCGGGCCGGGCGCCGGGGCGCGAGCGGGAGCGGGTGGAGGCGATGCTGGCGAAGCTCGTCCACCGCGGCCCGGATGCAGGCGCATGCCGGACCGGGGCGGGCTGGGCGCTTGGCGCCCGACGGCTCGCGATCATCGACCTCGCCACCGGCGATCAGCCGGTGACCGACGAGAGCGGCACGGTGCTCGCGGTCTGCAACGGCGAGATCTACAACTACCGCGAGCTTCGCGAGGACCTCCTCGCCCGCGGCCACCGCCTGCGCTCGGTCGGGGACACGGAGGTGCTCGCCCACCTGTGGGAGGACTACGGCCCGGAGATGGTCGATTCGCTGCGGGGAATGTTCGCCCTCGCCGTGCTGGACACCGGCCGGCAGTCGCTCTTCCTCGCCCGCGACCGTGTCGGCAAGAAGCCCCTCTACTGGGCGGCGGGCGGCGGCGGCATCACGTTCGCCTCCGAGCTGAAGGCCCTGCGCGAGGCGTTGCCGGAGAAGCCCTCGCTCGACCCCGGTGCTCTGGCCTCGTTTCTGAGGTTCGGGTTTGTCCCCGAGGGCCAGTGCATCCTCGCGGGCGTAAACAAGCTGCCCCCCGCCCACTGGCTGCAGCTCGAGTTGCGCACGGGAAAGACCCAGGTTGGGCGCTACTGGCGGCTTGAGCTGGAGCCCGATGCGCGGGTGAGCTTCCAGGAGGCGCAGGAGGAGTTGATTCACGTTTTGCGGGAGGCGGTCCGCCTGCGCCTGCGCTCGGACGTCCCTCTCGGCGTCTTCCTCTCTGGAGGCCTCGACTCGGGGACGGTGGCCTGCCTGGCGGCGTGCGAGGCGCCGGGGCTGCGGGCGATCACAGCCTCTTTCCCCGGGGAGGAGGACGAGCTTCCCCTGGCTCGTGCGACGGCGGCCCGCGCAGGAGCGGCGCTCACCACGATCGAGATTCGGCCGGAGGAAGGGCTGGGCCTGCTCCCGAGGATGGCCGAGGTATTCGACGAGCCGCTGGCCGACCCGTCGTGCATCCCAACGTACCTGGTGGCGCGGGAGGCGAGGCGGCTGGTCACCGTGGTGCTCAACGGCGACGGCGGCGACGAGGGGTTGGCCGGGTACCGCAGGTTTCTGGCGGAACGCCTCGCCGGGCTGCCCGGTGCGCGGCTGTGGGGCCCGGCGGCGGCACGGCTCGTGCCGGGTGTTCCGGCGGGGTGGCGCACGCGGCTGGCGGAGGGTTTGCGCTCCGGGGTGGACCCCTACCTGATCTGGGGGCCCGTCAAGTTCACCCGTGCCGAGGTGGCGAACCTTCTGGGCCGAGAGCCGGGCGGAGATGCCGTTCCACAGGGGGAGGGAAGCGATCCGGTCAACCGAATGCGGACGCAGGAGCTGGAGTTCTTTCTCCCCGGCGACCTGCTCGTGAAGATGGACCGGGCGACGATGGCCAACTCGCTCGAGGCCCGCTCGCCGTTCCTCGACCACGAGCTGCTGGAGCGGGTGGCGACGTTCCCGCCGTCGCACCTGCTGCGCGGCTGGAGGACCAAGGCGCTCCTGAGGTCCGCGACCGCGGGGCTGCTCCCGGACGAGGTAAGGCGGGCGCCCAAGCGGGGTTTCGAGGCGCCGCTCCCGTCCTGGCTTGCCGGACCCTGGGCGGCGGAGGTCAGGACCGTGCTCGAGGATCCCACGGCGGCGATCCGCCGCCTCATCGGAGCCGATCGCCTCGCCCCGTGGCGGTCATGGGCCCGGCACCCCGACCGGGAGCGCGCCGCCAGGGCGGTCTACACTCTGATCACCCTCGAG
>JALHTD010000095.1 GCA_022865555.1 Thermoanaerobaculaceae bacterium
GGCCGCGCAGCCGGGTCCACGGCCACCACCTTCGGGATCACGTCGCCGCCCTTTGCGACCCACACCGTGTCCCCCACCCGCACATCGAGGCGCGCAACCTCGTCGGCGTTGTGCAACGTGGCGCGCGAGACGGTGCTCCCCGCCAGCAGCACAGGCTCCAGCTCGGCCACGGGGGTGAGCGCCCCGGTGCGGCCCACCTGCACCACGATCCCCCGCACCCGCGTGCGCTCACCCTCGGGCGGGTACTTGTAGGCCACCGCCCAGCGCGGAAACTTCGCCGTGCTGCCCAGGAGCCGCTGCTCCTCCAGGGAGTCCACCTTGACCACCGCGCCGTCGATGTCGAAGCCCAGGCGCGCGCGCTTTCCTCCCCACTCGGCGATGAAGGCGTGCACCTCCTCGAGGGCGGCGCATCGGCGCCAGCCGGGGTTGACCGCGAACCCCCACTCGGCCAGCCGCTCCAGCGCCTCGGAGTGCCGCTCGATGCCGGCCCCGACGAGCCTCGGCATCTGGTACGCGTAGAAGGCAAGGCGCCGCCGTGCGCACTCGCGTGGGTCGAGGAGGCGGATCGAGCCTGCCGCGGCGTTGCGCGGGTTGGCGAACGGCTCCTCACCCTCCTCGCGCCTGGCACGGTTGAGGGTCGCGAACACCTCGTGCGGCAGGTACACCTCTCCGCGCACCTCGACGAGCGCCGGCTTCTCCGGAAGCGCGAGCGGCAGGGCACGGATGGTGCGTGCGTTGCCGGTCACCTCGTCCCCCACCTCGCCGTTGCCGCGCGTCACCGCGCGGGCGAGCACGCCCCGCTCGTAGGTGAGGGCGAGCGAGACGCCGTCGATCTTCAGCTCGGCCACGAGGCCGTCCGGCTTTCGGCCCAGTCCCCGGGTCGCGCGCGAGTACCACTCCTCCAGCTCCCCCTCGTTGTAGGAGTTGTCGAGGGACAGCATCGGCGTCGCGTGGTGCACCTGGGGCAGCTCGTCCGCCGGGGCGCCGCCCACGCGCTGGGTCGGGGAGTCCGGGGTGGCGAGCTCCGGGTGGGCCTCCTCGAAGGCGCGCAGCTCGGCCATCAGCGTGTCGAAGGCGAAGTCGCTGATCTCCGGCCGCGCCTGCACGTAGTAGAGGTGCTCGTGGCGGCGGATCTCCCGCCGCAGCCACTCGGCCCGCCCCTTGACGTCCTTCTTCATGAGGCGCTCCCCGCCGCACCCGCCGCACCCGCGCGCCGGCGCGCCCCGCCACGGCGGCGCCTGCGGTGCTTCCCTCGTTTCTCCCCCTCGGGCCGGGCGGGCGCGACCTCCGGCGCCAGCCCCGCCCGGACGCGCGCCACCGCCTGCTCCCACGGGCCGAGCTGGGGGCGGTAGCGCGGGGCCGCCGCACCGAGGAGGTGGGCGATCTGCCAGGCGACCGGAAACGCCTCGTGTTTGACTGTGCGCAGGACGAACTTGGCCGAGCGCGGCGGCGAAAGGAGGCGTGAGAGCAGCAAGAAGGAGGAGCGCAGCAGGTGCGAACGGTAGTTCGACAACGCGAGCCGCAGGGCGGCCGCGTCCACCCGGTCACGCACATCGCGCTCCACCTCGCCCGGGGCCGGGGCTTTCTCCCCCTCCCGCATGAGAGCGTCGAGCACGGAGGGCAGGAAGAGTAGGCCGAGCAGGGTCTCCTCGGAGAGCTTCTCGCCGCCCCTGACGCGCTCGTCGGCGGTCCCGAGCAGCCTCCACAGCAGGGCGTCGCCACCGCCCGACGCCGCGCGGTGGGCCTCCGGCACGCTGTGCTCCAAAAGGTTGGAGCCCTCCAGGCCTCGGAAGATCGGCAGCGCCTGCCCGCCCTTCAGGCTCTCCACGAGCTCGTAGGCGATGCGGGCCGGGGCTGCACGGCGGATCTCCCCGTGCATCTCGGCGATGGCGTCCGAGAGGTCGTCCTCGAGGCGGAAGCCGAGGCGAGCGCCGTACTCGACGGCTCGCATCATGCGCACCGGGTCCTCGGCGAACCGCAGGCGTGGTGCCCCGATCGTACGTATGACGCCGGCCCGCAGGTCCTCGAGGCCGCCGACGTGGTCGATCACCGAGAAGTCGGCGATGTTGTAAAACAGCCCGTTGACCGTGAAGTCGCGTCGCCAGGCGTCCTCCTCGGGGGTACCGAACTCATCCGCCTCCGGCGTCGCCGCCAACACGTCGGTGGTCTCTCCGTCCTCGATCTCGGGCGGTTCGGGGGAGCGCCGAAACGTCGCGACCTCGACCACCTCGTCCGAGAAGCGCACCATCACGAGGCGGAAGCGGCGTCCGATCACCCTGGCGTTGCGGAAGAGCTGCCGCACCTGCTGCGGGCGAGCGTTCGTTCCGATGTCGAAGTCCTTGGGCTTGCGGCCCAGAAGCAGGTCGCGCACCGCCCCTCCGACGAGGCAAGCCAGAAAGCCGGCGCGGTGCAGCCGGTACAGCACCTTGATGGCGTTCGGCGAGATCGACGCCCGGGAGACCGAGTGCTCCGCGCGCGCCAGGACGCGCGGCTGTCGTCTCAGCTCGGCGGGCTCGCTCACGCGCCCTTCTGCCCCGCGGGGGAGGTCACCCCCGTCACGTCGAGCACGATCTTGCCGAACTGCTCGCCGCTCGCCATGCGCTCGTACGCCTCGCGGCCGCTCTCGAGCGGAAGCACCGAGTCCACCACGGGACGCAAGCCCCAATCCTCCACCGCGCGAACCATCGCCCGCCAGTCGGCGCTGCTGCCCATCGTGGAGCCCAGGATCGAGAGCTGGTTCCAGAATATGAGCCGCACCTCCTCGGTCGGGTTGGCGCCGGTGGTAGCGCCGCAGGTCACGATCCTACCCCCCTTCGCGGCACTCCGCAGCGAGGCGGTCCAGGTGGCCGCGCCGACGGTCTCCACGACCACGTCCACGCCGCGCTTGCCCGTCAGCGCGCGAACCTCGCGCGCGACGTCGCA
>JALHTD010000096.1 GCA_022865555.1 Thermoanaerobaculaceae bacterium
AGCGAGACGCTTGGGAAGACGCACGAGGAGTCGCCGGAGTGGATCCCCGCCTCCTCGATGTGCTCGAGCACCCCACAGATCACTACCTCCCTCCCGTCCGAGAGGGCATCCACGTCGATCTCGACCGCACGCTCCAGGAAGCGGTCGATGAGCACCGGGTGCTCCGGCGCGGCGAGCACCTCGCGCCCCCAGTAGTCCGCAAGCTCCGCCTCGCGGTAGACCACCTCCATCCCGCGTCCGCCCAGCACATAGGAGGGCCGCACCAGCACCGGGTAGCCCAGGCGCATGGCGGCCTTCTTCGCGTCGCCCAGCGCGACCACGGCCTCGCAGGCAGGCTGGCGCAGCCCCAGTCGCTTGAGCACCGCGGAGTAGCGCTCCCGGTCCTCCGCCAGGTCGATTGCCTCCGGCGGGGTGCCGAGGATTCGTACGCCCGCGGCCGCCAGCCCCTTCGCGAGCTTGAGCGGGGTCTGCCCGCCGAACTGGGCCACGACACCCTCCGCCTCCTCGCGGGCGATCACGTCGAGCGTTTCCTCGAGCGTGAGAGGCTCGAAGTACAGGCGGTCGGCGGCGTCCCAGTCCGTGGACACGGTCTCCGGGTTGCAGTTGATCATCACCGCCTCGCGCCCCTGCGCGCGCAGCCCCGCGATCGCCTGCACGCAGCAGGCGTCGAACTCGATCCCCTGCCCGATGCGCACCGGCCCCGAACCCAGGATCACCACCGCGGGGCGCTTGCGCTCCGGCACCTCGTCGAGCGTGCCGAAGCTGCCGTAGAGGTAGGGCGTGGCGGCCGCGAACTCGCCCGCGCAGGTGTCCACCTTGCGGTAGCGACGCACCGCCCCTGCCTTGCGTCGCCGCTCGCGCACCTTTGCCTCAGGCTTCCCGACCAGGCGCGCGAGGTCCGAGTCGGCGAAGCCCAGGCGCTTGGCCGCGGCAAGCGTGTCGGCGTCGCCGAAACCCCTTTCGGCGATCGCTGCCTCGGCCAGCACCAACCCTGCCACCCGCCGCACGAACCAGGGGTCCCAGCGCGAGAGTCCGCTCACCCGCTCGACATCCCACCCGCGCCGCAGCGCCTCCGCCACCGCCCACAGCCTCTCCGGATTGGGGATCCGCAACCGGGAGGCCAGCGACTCCTCGTCCAGGCCCGCAACCGCCGGAGGCGCGGCAAGGCCGACGCGGCCGAGCTCGAGCGAGCGCACGGCCTTGAGCAGCGCCTCCTCGAAGCTGACCCCGATCGCCATCGCCTCGCCGACCGATTTCATCGAGGTCCCGAGGGTGTCCTCCGCACCGGGGAACTTCTCGAAGGCGAAGCGCGGCACCTTGACCACGACGTAGTCGAGCGCCGGCTCGAACGAGGCGGGGGTCGAGCCCGTGATCGCGTTCGTGATCTCGTCCAGGCGGTAGCCGAGGGCAAGCTTGGCGGCGATGCGAGCGATCGGGAAGCCGGTGGCCTTGGAGGCGAGCGCCGAGGAGCGCGACACGCGGGGGTTCATCTCGATGATCGCCCACTCGCCGGTTTCCGGGTGGACGGCGAACTGCACGTTGGCGCCGCCGGTCTCCACGCCGACGGTCCTGAGGCACGTCGCGGCGGCGTCGCGAAGGACCTGATACTCCTTGTCGGTGAGCGTGAGCGCCGGGGCCACCGTGATCGAGTCGCCGGTGTGCACGCCCATCGCATCCACATTTTCGATGGAACACACCACGACCACGGTGTCGGCGACGTCGCGCATGACTTCGAGCTCGAACTCCTTCCAACCCTCAACCGAGCGCTCGACCAGCACCTCCCCGACGGGGCTTGCGGCAAGCGCCGCCTTGATGGCCCGCCCGTACTCGTCCCGGTTGTAGACCATCGCGGTGCCGGTGCCGCCGAGCGTGAATGAGGGCCGGAGGATCGCGGGGAACCCAACCGTGTTGGCGGCCTGCTCTGCGCGCGCCAGTGAGGTCACCGTCAGCGACGGCAGCACCGGCAGGCCGGCACGCCGCATCGCCTCCCGGAAACGCTCCCGGTCCTCGGCAGTGCGGATCGCGTCCACGCTGGCGCCCAGCAGTCGAACCGAGAGGCGCTCCAGCACCCCGGCGTTCGCCAGCTCCACCGCCACGTTGAGGGCAGTCTGCCCGCCAAGGGTGGGCAGCAGCGCGTCGCACCGCTCCCTCTCCAGGATCGTCGCCACCACGTCGGCGGTGATCGGCTCCACGTACGTCGCGTCCGCGCGCTCCGGGTCGGTCATGATCGTCGCCGGGTTGGAGTTCACCAGGACGACCCGCAGCCCCTCCTCTCGCAGCGCCTGGACCCCCTGCACGCCCGAGTAGTCGAACTCGCAGGCCTGGCCGATGCGGATCGGACCCGCACCCACGACGCACACGCTGCGCACGTCGTCCCGCCGCGGCACTACGCGCTCCCCTTCCGGCATCGCCAGACGAAGCGGGCGAACACCCCGAGGGCGTCGTGGGGACCGGGGCCCGCCTCGGGGTGGAACTGGATCCCCTCGGCGCGCAGCTCCTCCGCGGCGATCCCTTCCACCGAGCCATCGGTGAGGTTTGTCATGGAGACCCGCGTGCCGACCGGCAGGGAGGCGGGGTCCACCGCGTAGTTGTGGTTCTGGGAGGTGATCCACCCCGCGCCGGTTCCCTCGTCGCGCACCGGGTGGTTGGCGCCGTGGTGACCGAAGCGGAGCTTGTAGGTCCTGCCGCCGAGGGCGAGGGCGAGGAGCTGGTGGCCGAGGCAGATGCCGAGCAGCGGCACCTTGCCCAGCAGGTGGCGAATGGTCTCGGGCACGGCGGCCACGGCGGCCGGGTCCCCCGGTCCGTTGGACACCACCACGCCGGCCGGCCTCAGCGCCAGGATCCGGGCGGCGCCGCTGTCCGGCGGCACCACCGTGACCTCGGCGCCCGCGCCGACCAGATGCCGAAGGATCGAGCGCTTCGCGCCACAGTCGACGACCGCGATCCTCGGCCCTCCGTTCGCCTTCCGCGGCTCCTCACCGGGAGGCTGCCAGGGCGCCGCCTCCCACTTCTCCGTCTGGGTGCGGGCCACCTCGCGGGTGAGATCGCAGCCGTCGGTGCCGTGGGCCCGCGCAAGTAGCTTCGTGAGCTCGCCGCGCGCTGGCTCGCGTCCGGCCACCAGCACACCGGGCAACGCGCCCTTTTCGCGCAGGTGGAGGACCAGCGCGCGGGTGTCGAACCCCCAGGCGACCGGCACGCCGAGCGCCTCGAGCCGCTCCAGGAGCCCGCCCGTCGCGCGCCAGTTGGAGGGCAGCAGCGAGAGATCGGGAACGATCAGTCCCTCGGCCCACACCCGCGCCGACTCCTGGTCATCGTCGTTGACGCCGACGTTGCCGACGTGGGGTGCGGTCAGCACCAGGATCTGGCCGCGATACGACGGGTCGGTGAGCATCTCCTGGTAGCCGAACATCGAGGTGTTGAAGACGACCTCGCCGGAAGCGACCGCCTCCCCGCCTGCCGCGTAGCCGGAGAACAACGCGCCGTCCGAAAGCGCCAGCGTAGCCCTCGCACACCCTGCCAGCAGGGGCGGCACCAATGTCTTGTCCACTAGGGCTGCAGGCTATCAAATCCGCGGTGCGGGGGCAACAGGCCCACCTCCGTCGGGCTCAGCCCTACAGCTGCGGCCGGTCGAAACACACCGCTTGCGCGCGCCTCCAACGCTGCCGGATGCAGTTCCCTGTGCTTGGCTGCGCGTGCGCCTGTCCGTGCCGCCGCAATGGTCGGACGTAGACGAACGGGAGTCAGGAACGCGGTCGCCTCGCGGGCCCAGAACGCGACCTGCGACGTGCTCGGTGCCGAGCCGGACCTTTGACAGCCCGAATCGGCCCGTATTAGGCTTGTTTCGGAGGGAGCGGGCACATGGCGAGCGCGTCGCGGGGAACGGGGTGCCTGCGTTGACGCGAGACGCCGTCTCCCTCCTGGCGGCCGCGGCCCTGGGCTGCATCGTCCTCGCGGGGTGCGTGACCCCCACAATCCAGCCCGCCGTCTCGGTCCCCACCGACCCGCAGTTCCGCGACCGCCTCGACATGCTCGCGCGCGCGTTCGAGTCGATGAGTGCCGACAACGCACTGCCCTTCTACGCCCAGGACGCCTATTCGGTTTCCTTCGACCTTCCGTACGCGTTCGACCCCACCGGCGACGACCACCTCAGGACCCTCCAGCTGTTCTTCGCCACCTTGAGGTCGATACGCCTCGAGCCGGGAGCGAGCATCGAGGTCTGGACGACCGAGGAGAGAGCCTGGACCACCCGGTCGTACAAGGCGATCGGCACGCTCAAGAACGGCGACACCTTCGCGTTCGACGGCTGGCACAGCGCGATCTGGGAGAAGCGCGCCGGGGTGTGGGTCATCGTCTACGAGCATTTCGGCGGCCCCGAGGCCAAGCTCGCCTCCGCGGCCCCGCCCCCCGTCCCGCGTCCCACGCCGCCGCCTGCTCCGGAGCTGCGCCTGAGGGACGTCTTCTTCGAATACGACAAGTGGGACATCCGCCCCGACGGCGTGCAGAACCTTCGTGCCAACGTTGAGCTCCTCAAGGCGAACCCCACCGTCGAGGTGACGATCGAGGGGTACTGCGACGAGCGCGGCACCGCGGGGTACAACCTGCAGCTCGGCCAGAAGCGAGCCGATGCCGTCAAGGAGTTCCTGGCCAGTAACGGGATCGCGGCGGGCCGGCTGAAGACCCTCTCGTTCGGCAAGGGCCGGACGTTCGCACGAGGGCCGGGCGAGCCGGCCTGGGGCCTGAACCGACGCGCCCACTCCGTGATCACGAAGAGGTAGCGCGCACAGCGCCGGCCAATCGCTTCTTCCAGGAAACGTTCTCACGCAAAGCACCCGAACGAGTCCCCCGCCCGAGTCACGCGTGTGTCCTCACTGCACGCGGCTGTTGCCGAGGAGACGCTGAGCGTGCAAGATGGCGGCTCGCGGTCCGCCGCGGGGACGGGGGTGGGATGAGGACGGGAGAGCGGCTTCGTCGAGCGGTTCCGGCAGTGGCCATCGCAGCGCTGCTCGCAGGTGCCCTGGCGCTGGCGGTGGGCCAGCAGTCACCCGCCAGAGAGGCAACGCTCGAGGCGAAGGTGGTCAAGATCCTGACCGAGGCACCACTGGTGGATGGCCACAACGACGTGCCGGAGCAGCTACGCGAGCGTGTGAAGGACCACCTGGAGAGGCTGGACCTCGCTTCCGACACGAGCACGCTCGACCCACCCATGCACACGGACATCCCGCGGCTGCGCAAGGGCCACGTGGGGGGGCAGTTCTGGTCGGTGTACGTGCCTACGACCCTCGAGCGTGCTGCAGCGGTGCAGGTTCTCTTCGAGCAGATCGACGTCGTCCACCGCATGACAGAGCGCTACCCCGAGACGTTCACGATGGCGTACACCGCAGCTGACGTCGAGCGCATCTTCAGGTCGGGAAGGATCGCCTGCCTGATCGGCATGGAGGGAGGCCACTCGATCGGCAACTCCCTGGCGGTCCTTCGCGTGGCCTACGCGTGCGGGGCGCGCTACCTGACCCTCACTCACTGGAATGACACCGATTGGGCAGACGCCGCCACCGACAAGGCTCGCCACGGAGGCCTGACGAAGTTCGGGCGCGAGGTGGTGCGCGAGATGAACCGCCTAGGGATGCTCGTGGACCTCTCGCACGTCTCGGACAAGACGATGCTCGACGCCCTCGAGGTGAGCGAGGCGCCGGTGATCTTCTCCCACTCGTCGGCGCGCGCCCTCTGCAACCACGTCCGCAACGTGCCCGACGAGATCCTGCGGAAGGTGGCC
>JALHTD010000097.1 GCA_022865555.1 Thermoanaerobaculaceae bacterium
GCTCCGGCGAGATGGCTCCTGTGGCCCGCGGGGCGGATCTCACCCCCACCCCGCCTTGCCTCCAGTTCCCGTGTTGGTCGGGCGGTGGTAAGAACCCGCCCCTCGGGTGCAGCGGCCATTTCCTGCAGGGTCGCGGGCGCCTACACCTGGTAGTGAAGCGACTGCCTCCTGCGGGTGGGGGCTGACCCCGCCCCTGGTGCGAGGCCGCGATTTCGCCGAAGCGTGCGGGCACCGAGCGGCCAGACCGGTGGGTGGAAACGCTGGCCCCGACCGAGCGCTTCCTGCGAGGGAGGGGAACAGCGAGGGTCCGCACGCCGGGCTGTGCCCGCTCGGTCGCGCGCAAGGCGTCTCCGCGTGCGCGGCGCAGGGGCGCAGCGCGCGCGGAGGGCGGCAAGCGCCAGGGGCAAAGAATAGCCTTGTACCATAAAGGAACTTGCGTTAAGGTGGCACCGACCGCCCCGCCGGGCGCTGGAGGAAGCCATGGCGTTGCTCCCCTGGATCGTCGGCGCCGTTGTTCTCGTCGTCGACCTGCTGTTCTTCGCCCTGTGGGCCTTCAACTACCGCAAGGTAGGCCCCAACCAGGTGCTGGTCATCTCGGGCCGAGCGTCCACCGTGACCGAGACGGACGGACGGCAGCGCGAGGTCGGCTACCGCCTGCGAGTCGGAGGCGGCACGTTCGTGATGCCGTTCGTGGAGACGGTGGACGTACTGCCACTCGAGGTCTTCTCGATCTCGGTACGCTGCCCGGAAGTGCTGACCGCCCAGGGCGTGATCATCTCCGCCGAGGCGTTCGGCCAGGTGAAGGCTGCAAGCGAAGAGCCGCTGCTTCACCGCGCCGTGGAGAACTTCCTCTCCAAGGGCTCCTCGGGCATCACGGCAGTTGCCCAGGAAGTGCTCGAGGGGCACATGCGCGCGGCGCTCGGGATGATGAAGGTGGAGGAGATCTACACCGAGCGCGAAGCGTTCGCCGAGCGCGTGCGCCGGGGCGCGGGCGAGGACTTCAACCGCCTCGGGCTCGAGCTGCTGGCGTTCTCCCTCAAGGACATCTCCGACTCCCAGGGCTACCTGCAGGCAATGGGCGCCCGCCGCATCGCCGAGGTCAAGCGCGACGCGGCCCTGGCGCAGGCCGAGACCGAGCGCGACTCGGCGATCCAGGCTGCCGAGTACCGCAAGGAAGGGGACATTGCCCGCCTCGCGGCCGAGGGCGAGCTCGCCAAGGCGACCCGCGACTTCGAGATGCAGCGCGCCGAGTTCCAGTCGGCTGTCAACGCAAAGCGTGCGAAGGCGGACATCGCCTACGACCTCGAGCGCGCCAAGCTCTCGGAGGAGCTCAAGCGCCAGGAGTTTGCGGTGCGGCTCACCGAGAAGGAGCTGGCCGCCAAGGTCGAGGAGCAGGAGATCGTGCGCCGCGAGAGGGAGCTGGAGGCCACGGTGAAGCGCCCCGCGGAGGCGATGCAGTACCAGGCCAAGCTGGAGGCCGAGACCGACGCCTACCAAAAGGAGTTGGAGGCGAAGGGCAAGGCCGCCGGCATCCGCCTGTACGGCAGCTCGGAGGCCGAGGCGATCAGCGCGCGGGGCAAGGCCGAGGCCGACGCGATGCGGCAGAAGGCGGCGGCGTGGAAGGAATACACCGACGCGGCGCTCGCCGAGATGGTCATCAAGCAACTGCCCGAGCTCGCCAGGGCGGTCTCCGAGCCGCTCTCGAAGGTGGACAAGATCGTGATGGTCGGCGACGCGGACGGCGTCTCCAAGCTCACCGGGCAGGTGGCGAGCGTGCTGGCGCAGCTTCCTGGAGTAGTGGAGTCGCTCACCGGCGTGAAGCTCGAGGAGATCCTGAAGCGCGGCAAGAAGGACGAGGCCAAGAAGTGAGGGCGGTTTCGCCGCGAAAGGTGAGGTGAGGCCGCCATGCTCTCCAAACGCGCCAACCGCATCACCCTTTCCCCCACGCTGCGGATCAACGCCCGCGCGACGCAGATGCGCTCGCAGGGCATCGATGTGGTGGACTTCTCGGTGGGCGAGCCTGACTTTCCGACGCCGGAGGCCATCAAGCGCGCCGCCAAGGCCGCCCTCGATGCCAACTTCACCAAGTACACGGCCAACGACGGCATCCCCGAGCTGAGGAAGGCCATCTGTGAGAAGCTCGAGCACGAGAACAACCTCCGCTACTCGCCCGACGAGGTGATCGTCTCGGTCGGCGCCAAGAACTCCCTCTTCAACGTTGCGATGGCGCTCTACGAGGAGGGGGACGACGTCCTCATCCCCGCCCCGTACTGGGTGTCCTACCCCGATCAGGTGAGGGTCGCCGGGGCCAACCCGGTCTACGTGCCGACCAGGGAGGAGGATGGCTTCCGCCTGCAGGCGCGCGACCTGGCCGCGGCGATCACTCCCAACACCAAGGCGCTGATCCTCAACTTCCCGTGCAACCCGACCGGCGCCACGTACACGCGCGAGCAGCTCGAGGAGATCGCCGAGGTGTGCGTGCGCGAGCAGATCTGGGTGATCTCGGACGAGATCTACGAGAAGCTGCTCTACGACGGCCAGCGCTACACCTCGATCGCGTCACTCAACGAGAGGATCAAGAAGCTGACCGTGGTGATCAACGGCTTCTCCAAGGCTTTCTCGATGACCGGCTGGCGCCTAGGCTACGCCGCAGGGCCACGCGAGATCGTGGCCGCTTGCTCCAAGATCCAGTCCCACAGCACCTCCAACGCGACGTCGTTCGTGCAGAAGGCAGCGCTGGTCGCGCTGCGCGACTGCAGCATGGAGGTGGAGCGCATGCGGCAGGAGTTCGAGCGGAGGCGCAACGCGATCGTCTACCGCCTGCGCTCGCTGCCCAACGTTTCCTGCTTCTCACCGTCGGGCGCCTTTTACGTCATGCCCAACGTGACCCGGTACCTCGACAAGGAGTTCGGCGGCGCCCCGATCCGCAACACCTACGGTCTCTCGTACTACCTCCTGAAAGAAGCGCATGTCGCCGTTGTGCCGGGCGAGGCGTTCGGCACCGACGAGCACGTGCGGATCTCCTTCGCCACCTCGATGGAGGGCATCGAGGAGGGGTGCCGGCGCATCGGGCAGGCACTGTCGCGCCTCGAGGAGCCACGCAGGCTGCGGCCGCGCGCCCTCAACAACGTGGTCACCAAGGTGGCGACCTACGCGGAAACCCGGCCGGTGGTCGGTCTCGAGAGCCGCAACGCGCTCCTCGACGAGGCTGCCGCGCATCTCTCCCCGGATGCCTACTTCGAATGGAACGCCGCGGTCGCCGGCATCGTCGTGCAGCTGCGGACCAACTCGCCGCACCTCGCCGACTTCTACCAGGAGAACTTCTACCCCGCCCCGCTGGAGGGCGACCTGGAGCCGCACGCCGTCGTGTACGCGGTCAAGGATGTCCCCGGCCGCGAGGCCTCCGGGCTCGTGAGCGTGGAGACGTCCACCGCGTTCGTTTTCAACACGGCGTTCTACGGCCAGGTCCGCTCCCTTGCGCTGCAACTGGCGGCCGAGTCCGCCGCGCGCACCTCCGGCGCGCTGCTCGCCCACTGTGCGGCTCTGGACGTCGACGGCAAGGGCGTGCTGATCTGGGGCGGGCCGGGCTCGGGGCGCACGGGATTGCTCGCCGCGGCGATGCGGGAGCAGGGCGTGCGCCTGGTGAGCAACGACACCGTTCTGGTGCGCCTGGCCGGCTCGGAACCGGTGGCCGACCTCATCGAGCGCAAGCTCTACCTGAAGGCGAAGTGGGTCGGGAAGTTCCCCGAGATCGAGAAGCTGCTCGAGCGCTCCAAGCTCGAGAACATGGTGGTCTCCCGCGACGGCTGCACCGTGGGCCACCCCAACGACGAGTGCCCGCTCGACCGCGGCGCCGCGGCCTGCCTCGAGGCCTCCAAGAACGGCCGCGTCATGCTCGACCCCTACTGGCTGGGCGGTGCGTCACGCCACGCGCGCCGGACGGCGCCTCGCCTCGCGGTGCTGCTCGCGAAGGATCCGGTGCTGCCACTGGTGCAGGAGATGCAGCCGAGGGAGGCCGCCCGCATCCTCGCCGCGGGCCAGCTCCCCGGCGCCACCGGCAAGACGTTCGCTTTCATGAACCCGCACCTGGTCGGCCTCGACAGCTCGAGGTCCGACCTCCTGCGCGCGCAGCACGAGCGCCTCTTCGGCGCCACGAAGGTGGTCATGCTGAACATGGCGATCGGCTCCGTCGAAGCCGCGGCCAAGCGGCTGGTGGAGCTCACCCGATAGCCCCGGCTGGTCGGGCGCGGCAGGCCGCGCGGCACATGGACCTGAGCCGGGCCGGCAGGGCGGTTACGCCTTCCGCTTGGTCCGCTCCAGCTCGAGCAAGTGCTGGTGTTCCACCTCGGCCAGGCGAAGGCTCTCGAAGAGCTCGGCTACCGTCGGCTCGAGGGCTTGCTGCAGGGCCGCCGCGTAGTAATCCTCGGCCCTCTTCTCGGAGTCGAGCGCGAGCTTGAAGGCGTCCGCGAGCGGCATGGATGGCTCGGCCTTGGCGCGGTAGGGTGCCTCGACGCCCCACACTGCCCGGTTGGCGAGGTTTGGCCTGGCGGTGGGGTAAAGGGCTTGGCGGCGCTCGGCGATTTGCTCCCGGTGGCGCTTCTCGCGGCCAGCCATCTTGCGGAAGAACTCCGCCAACTCGCTGTTGCGGCCGGTCTCCATCAGCGTCGCGAAGTGCTCGTACTGCTCCTCGGCTTCCTCCTCGGCGAAGATCGCGAGGTCCAGGACGTCGTGCGGCTGCAGCTTCGAGAAATCCATGCTGAGGCCCATGCTTTCCTCCGGGTCAGATGGGGATGGGGTGCACGCTGCAACCGGCGCCACCCCGTCGTTGCGGCGACACTGTGCTCTGGCGACCGCGGCTCTGTCAACCTTCCTCGAGGAGGGCGGCTAACCCCAGAGCTCCCTGGGATAGTCGCGGTAGAGGTTCTCGTAGCTCCGGCGGTAGGCAGCCCCGGCCAGCATGACCCGTGCGAGGTGCCAGGGGTGAACCGGGTGCGAGGCCCGGCGGAGCGGGGTCTTGGCTATCCCCTCGGCGACCTGACGGGCGTACAGGCGAGAGAACTCGGGCAGCGGCAACGTGGTGGGCGTGAGCGGGTGCATGCAGTCGTGCAGGTCAAACGGGTTTTGAACCCAGATCCTGGGCTTGATCTCGTCGTAGTCGGGCGTGCCGGGCGAGGGCGTGCAGACGGTGAAGCTGCACTGCGCGGGGGGCAGCGCCCGAACGTAGGCGCGCAACCTGTCGAAGTCGTCGCGGCTGTACTCCGGGGTGATCATGAACGCGGCGTGGACCGCGATCCCCAGCGACCGGAGGGTCGCCAGGGCGCGCTCGTTGGCTGCCACGCTGCCGCCTTTGGCGGCGGACCGGAGCTCGTCGTCGGTGGAGAACTCGAACCCGAGGAACGCCGCGTCCAGGCCGATCTCACGCCAGGCGCGCATCAGCTCGGGTGACCGGTTGACCGTCGTGGAGCGCGTCCAGGCGAAGTAGCGCTTGCGCACTCCGCGCGCAGCGAGCGCCTCCGCCAGCTCCGACGCGAAAGCCTCGTCGATGAAGTTCTCGTCGTCGCAGAAATAGACGTGGTCGGCCTCCAGGCCGGCGATCTCCTCCACGACGGCCTCCACCGGCCGGGGCAGGTGGCAGCCACCGGAGAGGTACGGGACCACGCAGAAAGAGCACTTCATCTTGCAGCCGAACGACGAGCGGACCATCGCGACCGGCGGGAAGAGGGCATGCCAGCGTGCCGGATCCTCGCACACCCAGACGGAGGTGTAGGCCCGGGCGTCCCACAGGTCGCGCCTGGGGATCGGCAGCGTCGCCGGGTCCGGGAACCGCGGCCAGCCTGAAGCGGCCTCACGGTTCGCGCCATCGTCGGGGACGACGACGTTGGGGATCCCGGACAGCCTCTCGCCCGCGGCCAACCTGGTGACGATCGCGGCGAAAGGCATGCACCCCTCCCCGCGGACCACGGCGTCGATCCCCTCGGTGGCGTAATCCTCGGGTGCCACCGTGGCGTGATGGCCGCCCACCACGACCCGTGCGCCGGGAAGCTCGAGCCGCGCCGCGCGCGCCAGCCGCTTCACGGTGGAGGCCTCGTGGCTGTAGCCGGTGAGGCCGACGAGGTCGGGCCGGAAGCCCCGCAGCGCGCGCCGGAACGCCCGCTCCGGCGAGCGCGCGAGCCGCAGGTCCACCACCCGCACCTCGTGCCCGCGGGGCACCGAGGCGGCCAGGTACCCGAGCTCCAGGGGTTCCAGCATCGTGAACCGCTGCAGGCCCAGGATCGTGGGCAGCTGCGCCCGGGGCTCGACGAGAAGGATCCTCATCCGAGGATGCCATCGACCAATTGATCGTCAGCGCACACCTTGGTCTGCTCCCCCCGGTCGAGCTTACAGCCCTGCGGGCCGCAAGGTCTACCGGCCCGTCCTTCCGGGCGGAGCGCCTGGTGGGAACGAAGCGACCTGAGCGCCCCAAGCGGCAACGGGCATGGGCAACGGCCCGGCCGTGGGGCGCCGGGCGGCTAGCGGGCCGGGGTCTTGGTCAGGGGCTTGAGCCCGGCGGAGAAGACCTTTTCGTCCTTGCCGCCGTACTCCGTCCCGGAGGTGAGGAAGGCGCCCGCGAGCTGCCCGTCCTTGGTCACCTCGACGGGGATGCAGATTTCATCGCGCTTGATCCCCTCGGCCGCAACCAGAGGACCGTCGAGCGCCGCCTCGACCACGAAGCTCGTCTGCAGCGTGAAGCCCTTCGGCGGCTTGCCGGGGTTCGGGTAGATGTGGCCATCCTTGAGGGTGGCATCCCCGACCTTGCCAGCCACCGTGCCGTCCTGGTTGATCGTCAGGGAGACGGCAAGTTCCTTGGCGTTGCACCAGTTCACGGCGACCTCGGCCTTCCCCTCCCAGTGCCCGACCATCGAGGCGGGGGGCGCGACCGCGGCCTTCTTGCAGGCCACCAGCGTCACGGCCAGACCCACGATCAGCACACTGACCAGGGTTTTGCGGCTCATGATCGAGTCCCTCCTTCGTGACCTCTCCGTGCCGGTGAGGAACCGGCTCCTGAAAGTGCGACTCATGAAAGGCTCATGCACGAAAGCTCTGCTCTCAATATGCTCCCCGGCACGCGAACTTACAAGCCTCGTGTGCATCCCGCGCAACTGGGTCCTCGACACGAACGGTGTCTGGAGGTTCGACGAGATCGGTTACCGCGAAGGTGACGGCGACTGGGTCGCCAACGCCGAGCGCATGATCGAGGAGGCCCGAACCGCCCCGGGCGCCCGCCCTCGCTTCCGGTTTCGACCTCACGGTGGACGACGGATCGACCTGCCCGCAACCCTGGGCCGAAGGCACGCGATCCTGGGCTCGCTCACAGGCCGAAGCGACGGCGCACCGGCCGCGTTCGCTCCTTGAGCGTCTGAACCGCTGAGCGCAGCCCGAGGCGGAAGCGGTAGTAGGGTGCGACCCGTGAGGCGACGAGGTTTCGGGCCCGGCAGTACCCCGACAGGAGCACCCCCCCGTCCTGCAGCCGGAGCTGCGCCAGGTTGGCAAGCCCGGCGCGCACGCTCACGCGCCCGAAGCGCATCCGGTTGATGTCCACGAGTTGGAAAGCGACCGCGCCCGGCTTGCCCGGATAGGGCACCAGCAGCACGTTGCCGGAGGTGAGGTCGCAGTGCAGCA
>JALHTD010000098.1 GCA_022865555.1 Thermoanaerobaculaceae bacterium
GGCTCGAGGCCCAGGTGGCGGGGCAGCTTCTGCGCGATGGCGGCGTCGTAGGCGGCGGTGTGGCGGAACGCCTTGATGGCGAGCTGGCGTCGGAGCTGCTCGCCGGGTCCGCCGGCGCGCAGCGCTTCCAGCACGCTGCCATAGTCGTCGGGATCGACGACCACAGTGACGTGGCGGTGGTTCTTCGCCGCGGCCCGCAGCAGGGAGGGACCTCCGATGTCGATGTTCTCGATCACTTCCTGTGGGGCGACACCAGGCCTTGCCGCAGTGGCCACGAACGGGTAGAGGTTGACCGCGACCAGCGCGATCGGACCCAACCCCCACTCATCCAGCACCGCACGATGGGTGGCGTCGTCGAGGTCGGCGAGGATTGACGCGAACACATGCGGGTGCAGCGTCTTGACCCGGCCGCCGAGCACCTCGGGCGTGCCCGTCAGCTCGCTCACCTCGACCACCGGGACGGCCAACTCCCTCAGTGCCTGCGCCGTGCCGCCGGTGGAGACGATCTCGAAGCCGAGCTCGACGAGGCCACGGGCGAAACCATCGAGGCCACGCTTATCGGAGACGGAGACGAGTGAACGGGGCTTCACGGGGCTGAGGTTCTCCCTTCCAGATGAGGATCGTTTCCGGTTGTGCGGGGATGTCGGGCACCAGGCCGCCGGCGTGCAGCCAGATCCATGACGCGAGGTTGGCGAAGTCGGTGGCGGAGTGGTTGAGAAACAGCGAGGTCGTGCCGAAGCTCGACGAGCGGTCGTCCAGCCGACGCCACGACGACGGCCCTCCGAGCCTGTCCAGGTCCTCGCGGACGAAGTCGGCGAGATCCCCCGCGTTACGCCGACTCGCCGCGAGCATCGCGGGAATGCCGCTGGCCACCCCCGAGACCACGGGGCGCTCGAGCCCGTAGAAGACAAGCGGTATGCGCGGCGCGGCGGTGGGCACGTAGAGCGCGAACGCCTGCGCGTAGCGGTCGTTGGAGCGGGCCGTGAGAAACGGCGCGTTGAGATCCGCGGTCAGGTGAGCGAGCGACCCCAGCCCCGCCACCACCTCGGCGAACGGGGCGCGATCGCGGATCGCCGCCGCCAGGCGCTCGCACTGGGTCTGGATCGCCGCATCGAGCCCGGACCGGCCACCGGGCTGGTGGAAGGAGCGCGGCCACCGGGTGGCAGCTGCCGCCCCCGACTCGAACTCACGCTCGTGGCGCACCACCTGGCGTGCAAGATCGGGTGGGAGCCACGGCAGGGCGCGCCGCCCCACCTCGCGGTCGAGCGAGGCGGGGTGTGCAAAGCAGGTCGCGGCGACCGCGGGCAGGATCACGGACAGCACGCCAGGATTCTACGGTCCCTCACCGGCTTTGGCCAGCGATGCTAGGCTCGCGTTCACTCGGAGGCGCGCATGGCGAGGACCCTGGCGACCAGGGCGTTCGGGCGGGGCGAGATCTCCGTGGTGCTCGGGGACCTCACGGAGGAGGGGACAGACGCCATCGTCAACGCGGCCAACAGCGCGCTGGCGCACGGGGGCGGCGTCGCAGGCGCCATCGTCCGGAAGGGCGGCGAGGAGATCCAGCGGGAGTCGCTCGAGAAGGGTCCCGTCCCGGTCGGAGGCGCGGTGGTGACCACGGCGGGCACGCTGCCGTGCCGCTTTGTGATCCACGCGGTCGGCCCGGTGTGGGGGGAGGGAGACGAGGAGGCCAAGCTCCGAAGGGCAGTCGGGAGCGCGCTGGCCCGAGCCGAGGATCTGGGCCTCGCGTCGCTCGCCCTGCCCGCGATCTCTACCGGCATTTTCGGGTACCCAAAGGCGGAGGGTTGCCGGGCTATCGTCGAGGAGGTGGCGCGACACCTGCGGACGCCGGCGGGGTCGCTGACCAACGTCAGGTTGGTGAGCATCGACGACGAGACGGCTTCGCACTTCGTGGTTGCCCTCAACGAATTGTGATACGATCCCCCGGGCGCCCTTCCGGGCGCCATTTCGCGCGGGGGTTCTCATGGCAGATCTGGTACCGTTCTGGAGCGCCCCGGAAGAGCCGCTCGACTGTCTCTACCTCGTCACGGCGGAGGGCAGGCAGCCGCTGGAAGGGCTGGTCCTGCCGGGCACCAACCACAAGACGATCGGCCGCGTCGTGGGTGAGCTGGGCGTCCGCGGTGTCGAGGGCGAGGTCCTGGTGACCGCGAGCCCGAGCCGGGACTTCCGGCGCATCGCGTGTTTCGGGATCGGCAAGGCCGAGGAGTTCACAGTCCACTCGCTGCGCAGGATGCTGCGCCGTGTCCTCGAGCAGGCCGGCCGCAACAGGGAATACCAGATCGCAGTGGCGCTGCCGGTTTCGCCGCGCGACCTCGACTCCAACGAGGCACGCACCGTGGCGCTGGTTGAGCTGGCGCTGGCCGACTATCGCTTCGACCGGTTCCGGTCCCGGCCCGACGAGTCCACCAAGGTGGATGGCGTGCGCGTCGTGCCGCTCAAGGGCGAGAACGAGCAGGGGCTCGACGCGTTGCTCGAGCACGCCCGCCGGGTCGACTCCCTGGTCCGTCTCGCCCGCGACTTCGGGAACAGGCCGGGCAACGACCTCACGCCGGAGACGTTCGCGAACGAGGTGAGCACGATGTTCGCCCGCTCGCCCGTGCGGGTCACGGTCATGGGGCGCAAGGAGCTGGAGAAGGACGGGCTGCGCGGCATCCTGGCGGTCGGCCAGGGTTCGGTGCAGGAGCCCCGGCTGGTGCGGCTGGAGTATCGGGCGAAGAAACCGCGCGCCGCGATCGCGCTGATCGGCAAGGGCGTGACGTTCGACGCGGGCGGCATCTCGCTGAAGCCTGCCGCGGACATGGCCGAAATGAAGCACGACATGGCAGGCGCGGCCGCCGTCGTCGCCGCGATGCGGGCGGTGGCCGAGGACGAGCCGCCGCTCAAGGTCGCGGGCCTGGTGCCAATGGTGGAAAACCTCCCGTCGGGGAGCGCCCTCAAGCCGGGCGACATCCTCAAGATGGCCAACGGCACCACCGTGGAGGTCGAAAACACCGATGCCGAAGGGCGGATTCTCCTTGCCGATACGATGGCCTACGCGGGACGTTTTCACCCTGACATCATGGTCGACCTTGCCACCCTCACTGCCTCCTGCAAGGTCGCGCTGGGCTCCGAGTTGGCCGGGCTGTTCGCCAACGACGACGAGCTGGCGCGGCAACTGGAACGCCTCGGCCGCCGCACCGGCGACCGCGTATGGCGCATGCCGCTGCTGCCGGAGTACCGCGACCTGCTGCGGAGCGAGTGGGCCGACATCAAGAACCTCGGGGGCCGGTGGGGCTCGCTTCCGGCATCGGCGTCGTTCCTCTCAAGGTTCGTGCCGGAGAAGGTCCGCTGGGCGCACCTCGACATCGCCGGGGTCGCCGACGTTCCCAAGAACCACAACGGGCTTCCCCCGGGCGCGACCGGCTTCGGGGTCCGGCTGCTGCTGGCGCTGCTCGAGGAGGTGGCTGCGAAGGCATGACGACCTACATGGTGCGGCCGGCCAGACCTGCGGACCTCAAGGCGGTGCGAGAGCTCGCCCGCCGTGTGCGGCGTGAGTTCCACCTCGCGGTGCGCGCTCAGGAGCAGCCCGGTTCCTCGAGAGCCGCGGAGCTGCTCTGGGTCGTGGAGGCCGGGCGGGGCGAGATCGTCGGGTGCTGCGGCGTCCGCGAGGGCGAAGGCGAGACCTGGCAGCTCCACGCCCTCTACCTGGCCCCCGGGTGGCGGGGCTTCGGCCTGGGGCGGGCGCTGGCGGAGCAGGCCGTCCGCACGTTGCGGCAGTCTGGAGCGCTGCGGCTCGAGTGCGCCGTGCCGGGCGAGATGCCCGAGGCGCTCTCGCTCTTGAGGCGGCTAGGCTTCGTCGAGGAAACGGCTGGCGGAAAGACGGCATCGCGAAGCCTGGTCAAGGCGCTCGGCCAGATCAGCTAGGAATCTCCAGTGTGCATCCTGCTCGGCATCAGGCGGCCCGGCGACGGGGGGGAGTTGTGGGTGGCGGCCAACCGCGATGAGCGCCTGAGCCGTCCCTGGGAAGCGCCGCGGCTGCTGGTCCACGACCCGCCGGTATTCGGAGGCCGGGACCTGGTTGGCGGCGGGAGCTGGCTCGTGGTCAACCTGCCCGCCGGGTTCGTGGTGGGAGTCACGAACGCGCGGCCCGGCGCGCCGCCGGCCCAGCGCTCGAGGGGCCGCCTGGTCGTCGACCTGGCCGCCGAACGCACCCTGGCCGACGCGGTCGCGCTGTTGTCGGAGCTGGAGTTTTCCCGCTATGGAGAGTTCAACCTGCTGCTCGCGGACGCGCGCGACTCCTGGCTCGCGACCAACACGCCCACCGCGCGCATCGACGCCGGGGAGGAGAACGTGGTGGCGATCGGCAACGAACCCCTCACCGGGCCGGGCGAGAGGGTTGTGGCCGCGGCCGAACGCGCCCGGTTTCTGGCTGGGCTTCCGGAGGGGGAGCTCGCGCGCTCGCTGCAGGAGCTGCTGGCCGACCACGAGGGGGCCGACCCGCTCTGCCGCCACGGTGAGGGCTACGGCACAGTCTGCTCGACGATCCTCACCCTGCGCGCCGGCAGGGTCGGGCGATACCTCTTCGCTCCCGGGCCACCGTGCACGACCCCGTTCGCACCCGTGCGCGTGCCGGCGCCGCCGATCAACTAGGCGCGCACGACCCGGCCGCACAGCCCACCGGATCGCGCGCTTTGCCCGAGGGTGTTGAGGTCTCGGCCCAGGCTTGGAGACGCTCACCCCGCCTCCTCTCCCGCAGGGAGAAGGAGAGCGAGGTGACTGCGCTCTATTCGTACCTCAACGCGTCGATAGGGTCCAAACGGGCGGCCTTGGCGGCAGGGTAAAGACCGAAGAACACGCCGATTGCGCCGGCGAACAGGAACGCCACCACCACGACCTGCGGTTGGACGAGCGTAGGCCAGCCCCCGAAGCGGGCGATGAAGCGCGCCACGAAGATCCCCACCGCAATCCCCACCGCGCCTCCCAGGCCCGATATCAGCGAGGACTCGATCAGGAACTGGGTGCGGATGTCGGAGCGGCGAGCGCCCATCGCCCTGCGCACCCCGATCTCGCGCGTCCGCTCGGTGACCGACACGAGCATGATGTTCATGATGCCGATCCCGCCGACCAGCAACGAGACCGAGGCGATCGCCCCGAGCAGCACGGTGAGGACGCCGCTCATCTGGGTCGCAGTGTTGGCGATGTCCTGCTGCGAGCGGACCTCGAAGTCGTCATCCTGGTCGCGGCCGAGGCGGTGGCGCTGGCGCAGCAGGGCTCTGATCTCCTCGGTCGCCCGGCTGATGGCCTGCGGCGAGACCGCCGATACGATGATGTTCCCGATGTAGGTGACGCCCATCAGGCGTTTCTGTGCAGTGGTGTAGGGGACGCAGACGAGGTCGTCCTGGTCCTGCCCCATCGCGCTGCCGCCCTTCTTGTCCAGGACCCCCAGGACGCGAAACGGGACGCCTTTCATGCGGATGATCTGCCCGATGGGGTTGGCGTCGCCGAAGAGGTTTTCCACGACGGTTTGGCCGAGCACGGCGACCTTGGTGGCAGCCTTGACGTCCTCCTCGGTGAAGAACGACCCCTTGGCAACCGCCCACGCGCGAATCGTCGGGTAGTTGGGACCCGTCCCCTGAACCGAGGTCGCCCAATTCTGGTCGCCGTAGACGACCTGGGCGCCGGTCCGGACCCCGGGGTCCGCGACCGCGACCGACGGGCACTCGCGGGCGATGGTCACCGCATCGTCCGCGGTGAGGTTCTGCACAGACCCGGCACCTCCGTGAACCCCGCCCCGGGAGTGCGAACCGGAGTGGATGAGGAGGAAGTTGGTGCCCAGCGCGCCGATCTGGCTCTGGATTGCGGCGGAGGCGCCCTGCCCGATGGCGACCATCGCGACCACGCAACCCACGCCGATGATCACGCCCAGCATCGTGAGAACGGTCCTCATCGGGTTGCGCCGTAGCGCCACGAGAGCGACCCTGTAGATCTCGAAGACGTTGAACATGCCCGCTCCCTAGTGCCGGCCACCGCGCGCCATGCCGGCGAGCCCACCCATGTCCTGACCCTGTGAGGTCGCGAGACCGATCACGATCTTCTCGCTGTCCGTGAGGTTGCCCTTCCGGACCTCGACGTACTGGCCGTCCGTCAGACCCGGCACGAAGTCCACCGCCTTGAGCGTCCCGCCCGCCTTCGGGGGAGGCAGGTAAACGCGAGCCATTCGGCCCTTTTCCGCCGACCTCTCACCACCCGGTCGCTGTCCGGAAGGGCGTGCACCACCGGGTCCACCCTGCGGCCGCTCCTGCTCGCTATTCATGCCCAGCAGCTCGGGTCGGAAGCGCAGGGCCGAGGCGGGAACGCGCAGCGCCCCCTCGGCCATGGCCACCTGAACTCGCACGTCGGCCGTCATTCCCGGCAGCAGCTTCAGGTCCTTGTTCTCGACCTCCACGATGACGGGGTAGGTGACCACGTTGTTCGTGATCTGGGGCGAGAGGCGAATCTGCGCAACCTTGCCCATGAACTCCCGTTCCGGGTAGGCATCGACGGAGAAGCGCACCGTCTGCCCTTCCTGGACCTGGCCGATGTCGGCCTCGTCGACCTGGCAGGTCAACTGCATCCGCGCCAGGTCCTCGGCAATCGTGAAGAGGGTGGGCGCCTGGAACGACGCCGCCACCGTCTGGCCCACGTCATAGTCGCGCGAGACCACGACGCCGTCGATGGGCGCCGTGATGACCGAGTACCGCAGGTTGTTCTCAGCCTTGGCGAGTGTCGCCTGCAGTTGGCTCACCTGGGCCACCGCCTGGTCGTGGAGGGCCTGGGCTGACTGAAGCTCGTCCTCGGAAACCAGCTTGGCCTCGAAGAGCGCCCTTTGCCTCTTCCACTTGATCTCGGCATCCAGGGCCGCCACGCGGGCGCGCTCGAGCTGCGCCTTGGTTTCGTTCACGGTGGCCTGGAAGGGCGTCGGGTCGAGGGTCGCCAGGAGCTGTCCCTTCTTCACCTGGTTGTTGAAGTCGGCGTGAAGCGTGGCGATGATCCCCGAAACCTGCGACCCGACCTTGACCGTTGTGACCGCGGTCAGCGTGCCGGGCGTGGCAACGCTCTGGATGACCGTGCCGCGGTCCACGAACGCGGTCAGGAACCCCGACGTTCTCTTGTCGCCCCTGCTCAAGAGCGCCCAGGCGGCACCCGCAACGGCCACAAGGACGACGCCCGTGACGACGATCTTGGTCCTCTTGCCCACGAACTCCTCCTTCTTGGTGCACCGGGGCCCGCCTGCGGCCAGAGGCCGCATCTCAGATGACGCTCAACTCGGCCTCGGGTTGACAACCCTCGCGACGATCAGTGCGGGGGCGGGTAGCGGCCGCCGCCGGTAAGGATAGCGCGGATTCGCGCGACAAGCTTGAGGAAGCGGTCGGGGGGCGGTGGCGAGCCGAGGCTGTACGCGAGCACGGCATGCCTTCGCTCGCCATCCACCACCTCCAGCCGCACGGTGTACGCGGCGTCCGCGCCCTGCCCCTGGTTGAGGGTGTCGGGAAGTTCGAGAAAGCGGCACCCGGCGAGCACCTTGCGGATCCTCTCCACGCCCTCGGCCCCGATGTTCCACCGCTGCTCCGCCGGCTGCCGGCTCTCGAGCCGCCAGGTGTGGTGGACCACGTCGCCGTTCGCGGAAAGCTCGAATCGCTCCTCCCCGGGGTTGGCCCCGCCCTCCGTGACGAGGAGGCTCAGCCCGAACTCGGCGGGCGAGGCCCCCCCGGCGAGCACCAGGAGGAGGATGAGTGTATGCATGGAAGCTCGGCTGGAGGCTAGCACACTTTTCGGCTGTGTAGAATCACCTCGTGGCGCGTCCCGCGTGGTGGTTCTGGGTAGGCCTGGGGATCATCGCACTGAGCATGGTTCTGGCCGTGGTTCAGGTGGAGGTGGCGGCGCAGAACCTCACGCCGCTGTGCTGGACAGGCTTCATCCTCGCGGTGGATGGCCTGCTGGCGCGATCGGGCAGGTCCTGGCTTCGGAACTCCCCGAGGGAGCTGCTGCTGATGGCGGCGATCTCGATCCCTTCGTGGCTCCTTTTCGAGTTCTACGATCGGCCGCGCTTCTGGTCCTCCTCCGGACCCGAACTCTGGTGGCACTACTTCGGTCTGCCCCCGTGGCCCTGGCGGGGCATCGGCTACGCGTGGTCGTTCGCGACCATCACGCCGGCAATCCTGCTTCTGGCCGCGCTGTTCGAGCCTGCTGCCGAGAAGCTCGCCGGCCGTGGGGCGGGCGGACGCGTGCCGCGGGAGCTGGAGGTTGCCCTCATCTGTCTTGGGACGATTCTTGCCGGCATTCCGCTGCTCTGGCCGTCGGAGTATTTCGCAGCCGACATCTGGCTCGCCTGGCCGCTGCTGCTGGATCCGATCAATCACAGGCTCGGCAGGCCGTCGCTGCTGGGGGATCTCGAGGCGGGTCGCCGCGCGCGGGCGGTGGCGCTGCTCGGCAGCGGGCTGGCCTGCGGCGTGCTCTGGGAGGCCTGGAACTGGCTCGCCAGCGCCCGCTGGCGCTACACCGTGCCCTTCATGGGCGAGGTGAAGCTCTACGAGATGCCGGTCCTGGGCTTCCTGGGCTTCGCCCCGTTTGCCCTCGCCGTCTTCGCGCTCTACCAGTTTCTGCGCGGCCGCCCGCGGCGGGCCTAGGCCTTAGGGGCGGTGTGCAGCTGCAGGACCGCGATGGCGAAGAGCACGAACGCGATGGCCCCGCGCCAGAGTGTCACCCCGACCTTTCCGAACACCGTTGCGGTGAACAACGATGTGTACACCCCAGCGAGAAAGATCAGGGCGGCAACCACGATCAGCACGATGGCAAGTTGACGCATCGCACCCTCCTCCTTGTTGGTCTCGAAACCTCGGGCGGAGTGTAGCAGATCATCGGCAATGCCGGCCTCGCGGGGCCTCTTCCCGGTTTCTCAGCCGGGTATTGCAGAGAGGGCCTGGGAAAGCGCTTCCGGGTCCTCCACGGGCAGGCGGCACACCCCGCCCTCGCACAGGTAGGCCCGGGCGCGGCCCTCCTCGGCACTCTCGCGGCCGGAGAAAAGCGGCACCTCGCGGACGAGCGCTTCCGGGACCGGCACAGACGGGGAGAACGCGAGCGCGCAGCCGGCCGGCTTCTCCCTCCGAGCCACGGCGAGCAGGTCCCTGGTGGACTCCCACCGTGGGTCGCCGACCACCACCAGAGTCGTTGCGGGCCTGCGCGCGATCTCGGCTGCCTGCACCAGCGTGGTGGTCGTCGCGGGAATGCGCGCCACGACCGCCGCTTCGGCGCGAAGCGCACGCTCGGCGGCGGCACGTGCCTCGGCGTCCTCGGTCAGGGCCCAGAGCCGCAGCAGCGTGGCGACGAGCACCCCCGCGGCGGACGGCGTTGCGCCGTCGGTGGGGTTGCGGGGGCGCATGATCAGTTCGGGACCGTCATCCGGAGTGTCGAAGAGCACCCCCGAGGCGCCCTGGTAGCGCGGCAGGCGGCGGCCGATGAGGTCCCTCGCGGCGGAAAGCCAGCCGATGTCCCCGTCGGCCTCGTAGAGCTGCAAGAGGCCGGCGCTCACCCACGCGAGGTCCTCGAGTGTCTCGGTCCCGGAGGCGGAGCCGTCGCGCCAGGAGCGCACCAGACGCCCATCAGGCTGGGTGTGGTCGAGCAGGAACGAAGCCAGCCGGCGAGCGGCGTCCTGGTAGCGGGGCTCCGGGAGCGCCGCCCCAAGCCAGGCGAGCGACCAGAGCGCCATGCCGTTCCAACCCGCGAGCCGCTTGTCGTCGGTGGCCGGCGGCACACGCCGGGCACGCGCCGCGCGTAACCCCTCACGCACCCTCGCGAGGCTCTCGGCGGCACGTCCCGGCTCGACCCCGAGTTCCTCGAACGGGCGCGCAGGGCGCAAGACGCTGGCCGCGCCCTCGAAGCTGCCCTTTGGACCAAGTGCGAAGAAGGCGATCGCAAGCTCAGCCTGCTCCGGGGGCAACGCCTGGCGCACCTGCTCGGGTGTCCAGGTGAAGAACCTCCCCTCGTGCCCCTCGCTGTCGGCATCGGTGGACGAGAAGAACGCACCCTCCGGCCCAAGCATCTCGCGGAGCAGATAGTCGGCGGTCGCGCGCGAGACCTCGACCCAGTCGTTCCTGCCGAAGGCCAGCCCGGCCTCGCCGTAGACGCGGGCGAGCAGAGCGTTGTCGTAGAGCATCTTCTCGAAGTGGGGGATCAGCCAGTCCCTGTCCACCGAGTAGCGGTGGAACCCCCCGCCCAGCCAGTCGTACATCCCACCCGCGGCCATCCCGTCGAGCGTCCTCGCCAGCATCGCGCGGGCCTTGTCATTCCCCCTGGCGTGCTCGAGGAGGAAGAAGAGGCGCGAGGGGCTGGGGAACTTGGGCGCCCCGCCGAAACCGCCCCGGCGGTCGTCGTGCTCGGCCACCAGCGCCGCCATTGCGGCGTGGCTCACCCACTCGACGTCCAGTTCTGCTCCGGCCTGCCGGTTCGAGATGCCGGCCAGGTGCGAGGTGACGTCGGCGGCGTTGCCCTCGAGCTCTTGCCTGCGGTGCTGCCAGGCGTCGGAGACGGCTGCGAGCACCTCTCGGAACGAGGGCACACCCCAGCGCTCCTCGGGCGGAAAGTACGTTCCCCCGAAGAACGGCTCGAGGTCGGGGGTGAGGAACACGGAGAGCGGCCAGCCGCCCGAGCCCGTCATGGCCTGCACCGCGGTCATGTACACGAGGTCGAGGTCCGGGCGCTCCTCGCGGTCCACCTTGATCGGAATGAAGTCGGCGTTGAGCACGGCGGCCGTCGCGGCGTCCTCGAACGACTCGCGCTCCATCACATGGCACCAGTGGCAGGCGGCGTAGCCGATCGAGAGAAAGATTGGCTTGTCCTCCCTCCGGGCGCGAGCGAGCGCCTCCTCGCCCCAGGGGTGCCAGTCCACCGGGTTGCGGCCGTGCTGCCGCAGGTAGGGACTGGATTCCCGGGCGAGCCTGTTGGCGCGGGCAGGTTTGCTCAAGCTGGCCTCCGTGCGCATTCCCGGCAGAGTTCCTGAAGCGCTGCTGACTCCGACCAGCGCGGCGAGCGCGGCGGGTCAGAGGGGAAAGGTGCGCACACTCGCTCAACCTCGGCGGCGGCGCACGAATTCCGGCGGTTGGACCGGCCGATCAAGCCGCGCCAGGCGCAATCACCTGCACGTCGATGCGGTCGTACCAGTCGATGGAGCCAGGCAACACGATGTAAGCCTTGCCCTCGCCGCCGCGGGGGATCGGGTCGAAGGGGTGCCCGCGCACGCTCTGCACGAGGTCTCCCTGGCGGTACCCCCCGACCCAGAACCACACCTCGAGGGGTCCGAGATCGCGCCCGCAGTGGTTCTCCAGCCAAACGTCCACGAGTATTCGGCCCAGCGTGCCAGGGAGAACCCCGGCGGAGTAGGTTACGACTACGCACTCGGAAACCTCGGGCGTTGGGGATGGGCCAGGGCGCATGGTCGGCTCCTGCTCGGGAGCGGTCGGTGACGGCGTCGGCTCGCTCTCCCAGGGAAGGACGACGGTGCTGTGCCGCTCCAGGGGAGGCTCGGGGCTCGGGGTCGGGGCCGCGGTGGGTGAGGGCGGCGCCGCTGTGGACGCGGGCATGGGTGATGGGACCGGCAGGGGGGCGGGATGCTGCCGTCCGCGCGTCAGCCACAGCAGAGCGATCGCCAGCACCAGCACAGCGATAAGCGCAAACACCCGAGTACGCATCCTGGACGCTCGCTCTCCCCTTGCGGCCGCACCGATCGCTCGCCCACCGATTGTCGTGCGGCTCGTGGGCCCTTGCACACACCCACGTCTCGTCGCCTACTGCCTACCGCCTACCGCGTCTTTCAGTCCACCCAGTCGGCGAGGAGGACGTTGGTCTGGTGTGGTCCGGAGTTGAAGCGATTCGAGCAGAAGACGAAGGTCTTGCCATCGGGTGCCCACATTGGGAAGCCGTCGAACTGCTCGAAGTAGGTGACGCGCTCAAGGCCGGTGCCGTCGAGGTTCACGAGGTAGAGGTCGAAGTTGCGGCCGGCGGGGTCGTCCATGTTCGAGCAGAAGATGATCTTCTTGCCCGAAGGGTGGAAGAACGGGGCGAAGTTGGCGGCGCCGTTGTTGGTGAGGCGCCTGACGTCGGTGCCGTCGGCGCTGGCGACGTAGATGTCCAGGGCGTGCGGCTTGATCAACCCCCGGGCGAGGAGCTGCTTGTACTCGTCCATCTCGGGTCCGGGTCTGGGGCGCGATGCCCGCCAGACGATCTTGCTGCCGTCGCGGGAGAAAAAGGCGCCCCCGTCATAGCCGACCTCGTGTGTGACGCGCCTCACGTCGCTGCCGTCCAGCCTCATGGTGTAGAGGTCGAGGTCCCCGTCGCGCACCGAGGTGAACACGATGCGATCGCCGCGCGGCGAGATCGTCGCCTCGGCGTCGTAGCCGGGCGTCTCGGTGAGCCGGCGCGGGGTCGGGTCATCGAGCGAGGCCACGAAGATGTCGTAGGTCGGGTAGACCGCCCACACGTACCCGTGCGACATGTCGGGGGGCGGAGGGCATGCAGCGCCGCCCAGGTGGGTCGAGGAGTACAGGTAGTGCCTACCGTCCGGGAAGAAATAGCTGCAGGTGCAGCGGCCCATGCCGGTGGACAGCAAGCGGATGCCGTGACCCTGAAGGTCCATGGTGAAGATCTGGTCGCACTCGTACGGAGCGCGTGTGGACTGGAAGGCAAACCTCGTGCCGTCGAAGGAGAAGTACGCCTCGGCGTTCTGCTCCCCGTCGGTGAGTTGGCGCAGGTTGGCGAGGTGGCGCTCGCGCGCGTCGGCCGGGCGGCTGATCGGGAAGCGCGTCAGAGCGTCGCTCGACGGTGCGGCCGTGACAACCACTTGCTCCCGACAGGAGATTGCGGCTAAGGCGCAAAACAGTAAGATCCAGGTTCTCACCGCTTCCTCCCCACGTGGAAACGCAATCCCGTTCTCAATAATCCTCTGGCAACAGGGCGGTGAGGTTAGGATGGAAAGGTGACCGTTCCGGGAATGATCGAGCGTCTCGTCAAAGCGGCCCGGCAAAAGGGGGGCGAGCGCCTGGAGCTGCGCAGCGGGAGACCGGCCGTGCTGGTCAGCGGCGGCGCCCACCTGCAGGCCGGCAACGCCGTGATCGAGGCCGAGGGCCTGGCGCAGTGGCTCGAGGGCGTGCTGGGTCCGCAGCGCTGGGTCTCCTTCGAGCTCGGCGAGGAGGTCATGGCAGTCGTCCAGGTCGGGGATGGGCACCACGCCATGCGCGCCAGCCGTTTCGACGGGTTCCTGCAGGTCGCGCTCGACCTGGCGCTTGTCGACCCTGCGCTACCCGCGAGCAAACCCGCGTCGGAGGCGGCGCCTCTGCCCGAGACTCGCGAAAGGCCCGCCGAGCCGGTGAGCCTCGAACGTCCTCTGGACCGCATGCTGCGCCGACTCGTGCAGCTGGGTGGCAGCGACCTGCACCTCAGCGCGTCCCTGCCTCCGATGATTCGGTTGCACGGCGACATGATCGCGCTGAAGGACTTCGACTCGCCACTGTCCTCGGAGCACATCCTCCTGATGTGCGACGAGATCGCACCGGGGCCCAACCGGAACGAGTTTCGCAAGGAAAACGACACCGACCTGGCCTACGAGATCCCAGGTACTGCGCGCTTCCGGGTGAACCTGTTCCGGGACCGCCGCGGGGTAGGCGCGGTGTTCCGGCAGATCCCTCACAAGATCCTGAGCTTTGACGACCTCGGCCTGCCCGAGTGCGCAAAGAACCTGTGCATGCTGCACAAGGGCCTGGTGCTGGTCACCGGGCCAACCGGCTCGGGGAAGTCCACGACCCTCGCCACGATGGTCGACTACGTGAACGAGAACCGCAGCGACCACATCATCACGATCGAGGACCCGATCGAGTTCGTGCATGACAACAAGCGGTGCCTCGTGCACCAACGCGAGGTGTACCACCACACGGAGTCGTTCAAACGGGCCCTGCGGGCCGCGCTGCGCGAGGACCCGGACGTCGTTCTGGTTGGGGAGCTGCGCGACCTGGAGACGATGGCGATTGCGATCGAGACGGCGGAGACCGGGCACCTCGTGTTCGGCACGCTGCACACGACCAGCGCGGTCTCGACGGTGGACCGCCTGATCGACCAGTTCCCGGCCGACCGCCAGGCGCAGATCCGGGTGATGCTGTCGGAGTCTCTCAAAGGCGTGATCGCCCAGATCCTGCTCAAGCGCGTTGGTGGCGGGCGTATCGCCGCCTACGAGATCCTGCTAGGGTCGCCCGCGGTTTCAAACCTCATCCGCGAGGGGAAGACGTTCCAAATCCCAACGATCATGCAAACCGGCAAGCGCCTGGGGATGAGGACCATGACCGACTCTTTGGCGGAGTTGGTGCGCTCGGGGCAGGTCGAGGCCCAGGAAGCGATGTCCAAGGCCATCGACAAGGACGGGCTGCGCTCGCTCCTGAAGATCGAGCAGTAGCCACCGCTGCGGGGCGGGGACGCTTTTTTTGACAGCCCGGTTGCTTCGGTCTAACGTTGAGGTAGGACAGCGAGTCTGAGGCGAGCGACAGGGGGAAAAGATCCATGCACATCAACGACATCCTAAAGGCGGCGACGGAGCGGAAGGCTTCCGACGTGCACCTCAAGGTGGGTGCGCACCCGCTCATCCGCGTGGACGGGACCTTGGTCCCACTCGTCGAGTTCAAGCGCATGATGCAAGAGGACACCATCGCGATGGCGTTTTCGATGATGCCCACCCAGCAGAAGGAGAAGTTCAAGCAGTTTCTGGAGATCGACATCGCGTACTCGGTCCCCGGGCTGGGACGCTTCCGCTGCAACATCTTCCAGCAACGCGGCTCGGTCGGCCTGGTTCTACGGCTGATCCCGGCGCGCATCCTCTCGGTCCGTGAGCTGCTGCTGCCCCCCGTTCTCGAGCGGATCGCCGAGGAGGACCGCGGCCTCGTGCTGGTGACCGGCACCACGGGGTCCGGCAAGTCCACTTCGCTCGCCGCGATGCTCGATCACGTCAACAACACCCGGAACTGCCACATCGTGACCATCGAGGACCCGATCGAGTTCCTGCACCGCGACAAGAAGGCGATCATCAACCAGCGCGAGGTCGAGGTTGACACCCGCAGCTTCTCGGTGGCGCTGCGCTCGGGGCTGCGTCAGGACCCGGACGTGATCCTGGTCGGCGAGATGCGCGACTACGAGACGATCGAGACCGCACTGCTGGCCGCCGAGACCGGCCACCTCGTGCTCTCAACCCTCCACACCCTGGACGCCACCGAGACCATCAACCGCATCATCGCAGTCTTCCCGCCCCACCAGCAGAAGCAGATCCGCATCCAACTCGCCGCCGTGCTCAAGGCGATCATCTCGATGCGGCTGCTCCCGAGGGCGGACGGACTGGGGCGCGTGCCTGCCGTCGAGGTGCTGGTCTCCACCGCGTACATCCGCGAGTGCATCGAGCAGAAGGAGAAGACCAAGCTGATCCGCGACGCCATCGCGGCCGGCACCTCGCAGTACGGCATGCAGACCTTCGACCAATCGCTGTTCCAGCTCTACAAGTCCGGCCTGATCACGCTCGACGAGGCGATCCGTCGCGCGTCCAACCCGGACGAATTCAAGCTGCGCATCCAGGGGATCCAGTCCACCGCCGACATCTCCCGCGAGGAGATGGAGAGCACGCTGGAGGGCAGCAACGGGATCGGGGAGCCCTTTGCGGCCGGCAGCCCGTTCGAGTTCGGGGGCAAGGAGGGGAGCGGAGCGTAGAAGCGGGCGGAAGGCGATAGGCGGCTTGGCGGTAGCAAAGAAAAGAGCAGAACGACGGCCTGCGGCAGGTTTCCGGCCGCGGGCCGGTTCTTTCTACCCCCGACGCGGGTAGACTTGCGCAGGTGACCATGCTGCAGCGCAGGAGACCAGGAGGGCGTGGGGCGCCCCACCCGGATCCCGAGACGATCCATGAGGTTGCGCTCCGGATGCTCGGCCAGCGGGCACTCTCGCGTGCCGAGGTCACCCAGAGGCTCGAGCTCCGGGGGTTCCAGCCATCGGTCGTGCGTGCCGAGGTCGCCCGGCTCGAGCGGGCCAAGCTCCTTGACGACGCGGCACTCGCTCGGGCAGTGTGCCAGGCACAGCTGCGGTCCGGCCGCGGCAGGCGCGCCCTGACTGCCGCCCTGAGGCGCCGGGGGGTGATCCGCGCTGCAGCCGATCTGGCGCTGGCGGAGGTCGACGAGGAGAGCGAGAGCCCGGCCCTCGCGGCGGCTTTCGCCACCGCCACCCGCAAGCACAAGTGGTGGAGGCGTCTTCCCGAAGAGCGCCGGAAAGTGATACGTTATCTGCTCGCGCGCGGCTTCTCGCTCGACCAGGCACGCCGCGCCCTGCACGAGAACAGGAGAGACGAGCCGCATGGCGAAGAAACCGACGACGCGGGAGATCCGCCAGGCCTTTCTTGACTACTTCGCCGCCCGCGGGCACCGGGTGGTGCCTTCGTCGTCGCTGATCCCCGCGGGCGACGCCACCCTGCTCTTCACCAACGCCGGGATGAACCAGTTCAAGGACCTCTTTCTCGGACGCGAGCAGCGGGACTACACGCGCGCGACCTCGTCTCAGAAGTGCGTCCGGGCGGGCGGCAAGCACAACGACCTCGACAACGTGGGCTACACGACCCGCCACCACACCTTCTTCGAGATGCTGGGCAACTTCTCCTTCGGGGACTACTTCAAGGCCGACGCCATCCGCTTCGCATGGGAGGTCGTCACCAAGGTCTACAAGCTCCCGGTGGAGCGCCTCTGGTTCACGGTCTACACCGACGACGACGAGGCGGCGCGCCTGTGGCATGAGGTTGGCGCCTCGCCGGAGCGCATCCTGCGCTTCGGCGAGAAGGAGAACTTCTGGGCGATGGGGGAAACCGGCCCCTGCGGTCCGTGCAGCGAGATCCACTACTACGAGGGCAAGGAACTCAAGAGGAACAGCGCGGAGCTGGTCAACGGCCCCGGCGACGAAACGGTGGAGATCTGGAACCTCGTGTTCATGCAGTACGAGCGCGACGCGGCGGGGCACATGCACCCCCTGCCGAAGCCGTGCGTGGATACCGGCGCGGGACTCGAGCGCATCGCCGCCGTGTTGCAGGGAGTGCCCTCCAACTACGACATCGACATCTTCGCCCCGATCCTGTCCCGTATCTCGGAGCTCGCCCAGCGCCCGTACCAGCCTTCGGGAGAGCTCGGCCCGGCGTTCCGGGTAATCGCGGACCACGCGCGAGCGGCCGCATTCCTGCTCGCCGACGGGGTCGTGCCCTCAAACGAGGGGCGCGGGTACGTGTTGCGCCGGATCGTACGCCGGGCCCTGCGCTACGGGCGCACCCTGGGGTTCGATGGGGTGTTCCTCGTGGACGTCGTCCCGGCGGTTGTCGCCGCAATGGGGGACGTCTACCCGGAGCTGGTGACGCGCGGGCCGGTCGTGGAGCAGTTGCTGCGCACCGAGGAGGAGAAGTTCTCCCGCACGCTCAACGTCGGCACCGACCTGGTCGGGCGCGAGCTCGAGCGCATCAAGCGGGCCCGAGGCACGGTGCTCCCCGGCGAGACCGCCTTCTACTTCTACGAAACCCACGGCATCGCGCTGGACATCCTGGAGGAGTTCGCGCAAGAGGAGGGCCTCACCGTGGACCGTGCGGGGTTCGACGAGAGGCTCGAGGCCGCACGCACGCGCGGGCAGGAGAGCTGGAAGGGTGAGCTGCTGTCTCGTTTCCGGGAGGAGCACGAGCAGCTGGCGTCGCGCGGCGTGAGCAGCGAGTTCGTGGGCTACCAGGAGTTCGCCCTCGAGGACGCGAAGGTGCTGGCGTTGCTCTCGCCCCAGGCCGAGGTAGACCTGCTCTCCGGCGAGGGCGAGGTCGTGCTGGACCGCACGCCCTTCTACGCGGAGGCCGGCGGGCAGATAGGGGACCAGGGCATGCTGACCTGGAAGGGCGGCCGCGCCATCGTGCGCCACACCCAGCGGCCAGTGCCTGGCCTGGTCGTGCACCGCGTCACGGTGGAGGAGGGGGTGCTGCGGCGGGGAAGCACCGTGCGCGCAGAGGTCCACCGCGGGCGCCGCCTGGACACCCAGGCCAACCACACTGCGACCCACCTCCTGCACGCCGCCCTGCACCGCGTGCTGGGCCCGTCCGCGCAGCAGGCAGGCTCCCTGGTGGAGCCGGAACGGCTTCGCTTCGACTTCTCCTGGGGACAGCCGCTGCTGGCCGAGCAACTGGAGGCGGTCGAGACGCTGGTGAACCAGAACGTCCGCGCCAACTTCGGGGTCTCGGCGCAGACAATGAAGCTGGAGGATGCCCGCGCCGGGGGCGCCATGGCGCTCTTCGGCGAGAAGTACGGCGAGGACGTGCGCGTGGTGTCGGTCGCCGATGGGGCCGTCTCCCGTGAGCTTTGCGGAGGCTGCCATGTGCGCCGCACGGGCGACATCGGCGCCTTCAAGATCACCGCCGAGCGCGGCATCGCCGCAGGGGTTCGTCGCATCGAGGCGGTGACCGGCCGGGTCGCGGTCGAGCTGTTCCAGGGCTACCACCGGATCCTACGCCAGGCCTCGGGCCGCGCCAACGTGCCGTTCGACGCGCTGCCCGCCGCGCTCGAGGCGCACGAGAGGCGGTTGCGCGAGTTGGAGCAGGAGATCAAGGGTCTCAAGCTCAAATTGGCCTCGGGAGGGGGCGGTGAGGCCGAGATCCAAGAGGTTCGCGGCGTGAAGCTTCTCGTCCGGGACGCGCCCGAGATGACAACGGCCGAGCTGCGAACGCTCGCGGACACCCTGCGTGGTAAGCTTAAGTCAGGGATCGTGGTGCTTGGGATGGCGAGCGGGGACGCTGCCACCTTGCTCGCCGCGGTCACGGACGACCTGACGCCAAGGATCTCCGCCGGTGAGATCGTGAAGAGGTTGGCACCGGTGGTGGACGGGCGGGGCGGCGGCAAGGCCTCCCTGGCCCAGGCGGGCGGCAAGGCGCCGGAGAAGCTATCCGAGGCGCTGCGGCTGGCGCCCAGGGTGGTGGAGGAGTTGCTGGGGTGAGGAGGCTCATCATCGCGGTGGCCGCCGCGGTTCTGGCGGGGGTTTCGCTCGCCGGGGACCGCACGAGCGGGGTGTTCATATTCCTGGCCCCCGACGGGACCCGCCGCGTCATCAACGTGCCCGCCGCCGGATCGTACGCGGGTGCGGTGCCGGACGGCCTGACGGAGCGGCGTGAGCAGCTCTGGCCCACCGTGCAGGAAGCCGCCCGCATCAACGGCCTCGACCCCAACCTGGTTGACCTCGTCATCCGCATGGAGTCCGGGTACAACTCGAGGGCGGTGAGCCCCAAGGGCGCGCGCGGCGTGATGCAGCTGATGCCCGGAACCGCGGCGCTGTACGGCGTCCGCAACGTGTTCGACCCGTTCCAGAACATCAGGGGTGGGGTGCGCTACCTGCGCGACCTGCTCGAGCGATTCAACTCGGACGTCGCCCTCGCGCTTGCCGCCTACAACGCAGGTCCCGATGCGGTCGCGAGGCACGGCGGGGTGCCTCCATACGACGAAACGCGGGCGTACGTGCGGACGATCCTCGCCGCGTACCAGGGCGAGGGCAGCCTCGGCACCCTGACCGGTGGGTTCGGCCGGCCCGCGCGTCGGGCGCGCCCCGTCGAGCTGATCGCGGATGGCGAGAGGCCCCTGATCTCCAACTCGCGTCGGTCCGGCGAAGCGACCGTGTCCCGCGCCCTCGCGATCCGCTGAGAAGACAGCGGACAGCTCACAGCTGACAGCCAACAGCACGTGGCCGACGCTGCTTTCGGGCTGGAGGGGCAGCTGTCGGCCGTCGGCCGTACGCTTGGGCGGGGAAAAGCCGTCAGCCGTTTCAGTGGGAGCGGGGCCTGTCAGCTGTCGGCTGGTAGTATTCAGGGGTGGGAGGGGTGATGCGCATCCTGTCGGGCGTTCAACCATCGGGAAACCTGCACATCGGGAACTTTTTCGGCGCCATTCGCCAGTTCGTTGCCCTGCAGAACGACCGGGCCAACGAGGGGTACTACTTCGTTGCGGACCTGCACGCGATGACCACGATCAAGAGCGGCGCCGAGCTGCGCGAGAACTCGTTCAAGGTCGCCGCCGACTACATCGCGCTCGACCTCGACCCGGAACGTTCCGTGCTCTACCGCCAGTCCGATGTCGCCGAAGTCCCCGAGCTCGCGTGGATGCTGTCAACGGTCACGCCGATGGGGTTGCTGCAACGAGGCCACTCCTACAAGGACAAGGTGTCGAAGGGGATCACGCCCACCCACGGCCTGTTCGCGTACCCGGTGCTGATGGCCGCCGACATCCTTATCGTGCGGGCCGATAAGGTGCCGGTGGGTAGGGACCAGAAGCAGCACCTGGAGATGACCCGCAACATCGCCGCGGCGTTCAACCAGACCTACGGCGAGCCGATCTTGAAGGTCCCGGAGGAGCTGATCCTCCCCGAGGTGGCGGTCGTGCCCGGTATCGACGGGCAGAAGATGTCCAAGTCCTACGGCAACACCCTGGAGATCTTCGCCCCCGAGGGCGAGCTGAGGAAGCGCGTCATGTCCATCATCACCGACTCCACGCCGGTCTCCGAGCCCAAGCCGACCCGCGGCAACACGCTGTACGCTCTGCTGAAGCTGTTCACCCCGGCGGCGCAGTGGCCGGAGACGAAGAGGCTCTTCACCGAAGGGGGCACCGGGTACGGCGAGATGAAGAAGCGGCTCCTGGGCCTCATCCTCGACACCTTCGGCGAGGCGCGGCGGCGGCGCGAGGAGCTCGACCGTGACCGCGCCTATGTCGAGGAGGTGCTGCGCAGGGGTCGGGAGCGTGCGGGCAAGGTCATCGGCCAGGTGATGGCCCACTGCCGCCGCGTCTGCGGGGTCGGCTAGGTGTAAGGCCAGCGGCAACAGAACGCAAAGCTGCGGCCGGGCCAGCGACCCGGCATCGTCTCCTCGGTCGTGCGGTTCGGGATCCCTCTCGCCCGTCTATGCCAGGAAGAACGGCGCCAGCACCAGGGTGATGGTGGAGAGCAGCTTCACTAGCACGTGTAGCGAGGGGCCGGCGGTGTCCTTGAACGGGTCGCCGACCGTGTCCCCGGTGACCGCGGCCTTGTGCGCGTCGGACCCCTTCCCGCCCAGGTTCCCCATCTCGATGTACTTCTTGGCGTTGTCCCAGGAGCCACCGCCGTTGTTGAGGAAGTTCCCCATCAAGATCCCGCTGATGGTGCCGATCATCAGCAGGCTCGCCACGGTTTCAGCGCCCAGCAAAGGCCTTCCGGACCAGGCCCCGAGAAAGCGGAAGATGATTCCCACTGCGATCGGCATCCCCACGACGAGGAGCCCGGGGCGGACCATCTCCTTAAGGGCCGCCTGCGTCACGATGGTCACGCACTGGCTGTAGTCGGGTTTCTCGGTCCCGGCCATGATCCCCGGGCGCTCGCGGAACTGCCGGCGCACCTCGGTGATGATGGACTGCGCGGCCTTGCCGACGGCCTGGATCGCCCAGCCGGAGAACAGGAACACCAGCATGGCGCCCAACAGGCCCCCAACAAAGATCTCGGGGACCGCGATGTTGACGCTCTCAAACGGCTTGCCGATGTAGGCGCCGATCTCGTCCATGTAGGCCGAGAACAGCAGGAACGCCGCCAGGGCCGCCGAGCCCACCGCGTACCCCTTGGTGAGCGCCTTGGTGGTGTTACCCACGGCGTCGAGGCGGTCCGTCTTCCGGCGCACTTCGGGAGGCTGGCCGCTCATCTCGGCGATGCCTCCCGCGTTGTCGGCGATCGGCCCGAACGTGTCCATGGCCAGGATGAACGCCGCAGTGGCCAGCATGCCCATGGTCGCCACGGCGGTGCCGAACAACCCCCCGATCGGCTGGCCGCCCGCGTTCACAAGGCCCGAGGTCGTGCCCAGCTTGTAGGCGGCAATGATCGCGGTGGAGATCACGAGTGTCGGCAGGGCGGTGGACTCGAGCCCCACCGAGATGCCCGCGATGATGTTGGTCGCGTGGCCGGTCGTGCTCGCGTTCGCAATCATCTGGACCGGCCGGTAGCGGTACTCGGTGTAGTACTGGGTGATCCACACGAACGCCCACGAGGTCAGGATGCCGATGACGCCGCACAGCGCGAAGTGCCACCACGCCTGGGGGGCGGCCGGTGTGTGCAGCAGCCAGCGGGTGGCCACGACGAAGCCGACGAGGGCCAGCGCCATGGCCCAGGCGTAGCCGCGGTTCAGGGTCTTCATCGGGTCCTCCTCCTCATTTGCCGCCTTCACCTTGAGGATGCCGATGATGCTGGCGACGAGGCCGAAGGCGCGCGCGACCAGGGGGAAGAGGATGAACGCGATGGGCGCGACGATCGCCGGTGCACCGTCGCTCTGCTTCGCACCGAACGCAAGGGTTGCGCCCAGGATCATCGCGCCGATGTTCTCCGCGGCGGTGGACTCGAAGAGGTCGGCGCCACGGCCCGCGCAGTCGCCCACGTTGTCGCCGACGAGATCCGCGATGACCGCGGGGTTTCTCGGATCGTCCTCCGGGATCCCGGCCTCGACCTTGCCGACCAGGTCGGCGCCCACGTCGGCTGCCTTGGTGTAGATGCCGCCGCCGAGCTGGGCGAAGAGCGCCACGAAGCTGGCGCCGAAGCCGTAACCGACGATCATGAGGGGAATCTTGCCGATGAAGCTATCCGGGTAGATCGCATAGAGGAGCGCGTACAGCCCGCCCACGCCGAGGAGGGAGAGAGCCACCACCATAAGACCGGACACCGCACCGCCGCGCAGTGCCACCTGGATCGCCTCGTTGCCGGAGCGCCGCGCCGCGCTCGCGGCCCGGATGTTCGAGCGCACCGACACCCACATGCCGGTGTAGCCCGCAAGGCCGGAGCACAGGGCGCCCAGGATGAACGCCGCGGCGGTGAAGAGCGCCAGCGTCACGGTCCCTACCGGGTCGTTGGGCGAGACCTTCCGCATGAAAGCGTAGAGCACGAACAGCAGCACCGCGACGAGACCCGCGAGCTTGGCGATCGTGCCGTACTGGGTGTGCAGGAAGCCCTGCGCGCCCTCGCGGATGGGGTCGGAGATCGCGCGCATCTCGGGCGTGCCGTCGTCCTTTCGCAGCACCCAGCGGGCGAGAGCCCACGCAACGGCCAAGCTGGCAACGCCTACCCCCAGTACGATCGCCAGCAGCGTCGTCGGCGTCATGTCATTTCCTCCCCCCGCGCCTGCGGAGAATGGCGCATTCTTGGTAATCGCGGCGGGGGCTGTCAAGTGCCGGGCTTGCGAAAGGGCACGAAAGACCCCGCCCCGCGTTGGCGGGGCGGGGTCTCAGGCCCTGTGGGGCGGGGAAGCCGTCTGCGAGGCGCTCAGATGCCCGCGCCGGCTGGCGAACCGTCGACCTCGGCGGCGAGCTTCGCCCGGCGCTGCTTCTCCCTGAAGTGGGCGATCACCATGTAGAGCCCCGCGGCCACCAGGATCAGCGGCCACCAGTCCTGCAGGAACGAGAAATCGACCGGGTAGAACTGGTTGTAGAGCAGGACCAGGCCCACGATCAGGAGAAACGCCCCGAACCCCAGGCTGCCCCGGTGCGCCGCCTTTGCCCTTTGTTCGGGCGACATCAACGGCTCGGCCGCAAGACCCATGTTCAGCATCTGGGCCTGGCGGTAGCCGTCGATCACGGCAAAGAACCAGACGAACGCGACGACGATGCCGAGGTCCGCGTGCTCCGCGAGCCAGATCGAGAGCGCGAAGGCGAGGAAGACGCCGAAGGCACGCTGGTAGAGACCGAGGTAGAGGTGGCCCAGGCCCGGAAAGAACGACAGCACGAGCGCGAGCCCGGGGGCGCGCCGGGTCGGCGCCGGGGGCGGTGCCGACGGCATCGCTGCCGGTGGGGCTTCGGGGTTTTGCTGCTGCGGGTAGGTTTCCTGTGTGTTCATGACCGTCCTCCGTCCCTTACAACGGTTTTGTTGGCTTCCGGGTTCGCACTCTTGCCGCCGAAGAACGAACGCACCGTCTGCCAAGCCTCCAGGGCGTGATCGCGCACCCACCCCTGTGCCCCCGTGGCCGCGTCGGTGACGCGGCGGGAGTAGCTCGCGAAGCGGTTCTCAACCGCCGCGCTGGCGTAGGTTGCCGCCTGGTCCATCCGTTCCGTGCTCTCCCTTGCCACGGTCGCGGGGTTCGAGAGCATCATCACGGTGAGCGCCGCGAGCAGGTAGGCGGCAGCGGTTGCCAGGCGCAGGTCGAAGAAACGGGAGCGTCGCTGCCGCAGCTCGATGCGTTGGCGTGGCGGCAGCGCTGCGGCCGCCCGCAGACGGGCCGGCGCCCGGGTACCCGCACCGACCTCGCGGAGCGTGGCGGACGCCTCCCACACCGCCTGGCAGGACGGGCAGGAGTGCAGGTGCTCCATCAAAGCCTTGCGCTCGTCATCGAGCAGCTCGCTCTCGAGGGCCGCCCCCAGCCGCTCGATGGCCTGCTCGCAGGCCGGCGCGAGGCGGGGGAGGGCCTTGATCCGCTGCTTGAGCGAGTCGGGGGCCCGGACCGCGCCCAACACCCGCTCACCCTCCGCCAGGCCGCGGGAGCGCTCGACCGCCAGCTGGCAGTCGGGGCACTGGGCAACGTGCCTCGCGAGATCCTCCGGAAGGGTGCCGGCGACCGCGGCGTCGAGCTGGTCCAGCAGGGCCTCGCAGGGCTTCATGGCTCGGCTCCTGCCGGGGCCACCCGCACCCTCGGGGTGAGCTGGAGCGTAACCGCTGCCGCCAGCTCGCGCCGCGCCCGGTTGAGGCGGGACTTGACCGTCCCGACCGGGATGCTCATCTCCTCGGCCAGTTCCTCGTAGCTCCAGTCGGCGAAGTCGCGCAGCATGATGAGCTGAGCGAGCTCCTCAGGGAGCCGCTCGAGCGCGGTCTGCGCCATCTCAAGGCGCTGGCGCCGCACCGCGCGTGTGTGGGGGTCCTCGCCGCCCGGCAGCGTCTCCAGGAACTCGGGGTCCACCCACGTCGCCTTCCGCTGCTCACGCGAGCGGCGGTACGCGTCCACGAAGAGGTTGCGCGCCACCCGGAAGGCCCAGGCGCGAAAAGAGGAGTCGGCGAGGTAGCGGTGCAAGTTCTGCCACAGCTTGAGGAAGACCTCCTGGGTGAGGTCCTCCGCCTCCCCGCGGTGGCGGGTGAAGCTCACCGCCATCCGGAAGATGTCGTCGGCTGTGGCGTCCACCAGCTCCTCCCAGGCGCGCTCATCGCCGGCTCGGCATCGCTCGACGATGGCCTCGAGCGCCTCGTCCTTCATCACCCTATCCAACGCATGGGGAGAGCTCCCGGTTCACGCCAGCACCCACATTTGCGCCTACAGTAGCAGAAAGGCGTCCGGGCGGGGACGGGAACAGACGGGGTGCTCCAGGGGTTGCCAATCGTGGCAGAATGGACTTCCTGGGGAGGAATGGATGACGACTACGCAAGCTGAGGTGCTCCGACAGCAGGTCGAGGACGCGCTCGAGGAGGTGCGGCCGGCGCTCCGAATGGAC
>JALHTD010000099.1 GCA_022865555.1 Thermoanaerobaculaceae bacterium
GCCGGCGCTCGAGGTGGAACACGCGCCGGTGCTGACCACCGAGTGGGTGCTGATCCTCCTCTCGGTCGGGGTGGCGGTGGCGGGGATCCTGCTGGCGAGGAGGTTCTACTTCGGGCCCGAGGCGTTCCGGCGCCCGAGGGCACTGGCCGAACGCTTCCCCACCCTCTACGCAACCGTCGCCAACAAGTACTACGTGGACGAGATCTACGGGGCCACCGTTGTGGCCGGGACCGTCAACCTCGCCAGGGGCTCCTACGAGTTCGACGCCCGCGTCGTGGACGGCGCGGTCAACGGGACGCGCCACCTCACGGTGGGCACCTCGTTCTTCTCCGGTTTCTTCGATCTCAACGTCGTGGACGGACTTGTCAATTGGCTGGCGGATTTCTACGGGTGGGCGAGCCGGGTCCTGCGACGCGTGCAGTGGGGCGTGGTGCAGGGGTACGCGCTGGTCATGGTTGTGGGCTTCGTGCTGATGGTCGCGGCGGCGCTGTGGCTCGGCCGCTGAGGGGGATGCGATGGATTTCGTGACCAACCTGCTGAACATCATCTGCTACGTGCCGCTCGTGGGAGTGCTCGTCATCATCTTCCTGCTGCGGCGTGGACAGACCGCGGCGATCAAGACGGTCGCAACCGTCACGGCCGGGCTGGACTTCGCGCTCTCCCTGCCCCTTTGGTTCCTCTACGTGCCGGACGGGCCGGCGTTCCAGTTCGCCTACGTGCACGAGTGGATTCCGTCGGTAGGGGCCAAGTACCATTTCGGGGTGGATGGGATCTCGGTGCTGTTGATCCTGCTCACCACGTTGCTGGGCTTCATCTCGGTGTACTCCTCGTTTTCGGCGATCACCCATCGCGAGAAGGAGTACTACGTCTTCCTGTTGCTGCTCCAGACAGGGATGCTCGGCGTCTTCATGTCGCTGGACTTCGTGCTGTTCTACGTGTTCTGGGAGGTCATGCTGGTCCCGATGTACTTCCTCATCGGGGTCTGGGGCGGGCCGCGCAAGCTTTACGCCGCGATCAAGTTCTTCTTGTTCACCCTTGTCGGCTCGGTGCTGATGCTGGTCGGCATCCTGGCGCTCTACTTCTACAACTCGACCGGCCTCGAGGCGGTCGGCCTTTCGGGCCTGGGCAACGCCCCGACCTTCGACGTGACCGAGCTGTTCAAGATCGCCCCCCAGATCCCGCCCAACCTGCAGTTCTGGGTGTTCCTGGCGTTCTTCGTCGGGTTCGCGATCAAGGTGCCGATGTTCCCGTTCCACACCTGGCTTCCGGACGCCCACGTGGAGGCGCCAACGGCAGGTTCGGTGATCCTGGCCGGGGTCCTCCTGAAGATGGGGACGTACGGCTTTATCCGGTTCTCCCTGCCACTGCTGCCCGACGCAACACACAAGGCGCAGTGGTGGGTGGTCTTGCTCGCGATCATCGGCATCGTCTATGGCGCCTTGGTGGCGATGGCGCAGAAGGACATGAAGAAGCTTGTCGCGTACTCCTCGGTCTCCCACCTCGGGTTTGTGATGCTCGGGATGTTCGCGCTCAATCACCAGGGGCTGGCCGGCTCGGTGCTGCAGATGATCAACCACGGCCTGTCCACCGGCGGCTTGTTCTTGCTCGTCGGGATCATCTACGATCGCCGGCACACCCGCATGCTTTCGGACTACGGCGGCCTCGCGAAGGTCATGCCGATCTTCGCAATGCTGTTCATGATCATCACGATGGCCTCGATCGGGCTGCCCACGCTGAACGGGTTCATCGGCGAGTTCACGATCCTGGTCGGCGCGTTCAACCGCTCCATCACGTGGGCCGTGCTGGCGGCCACCGGCATCGTGCTGGGCGCGGCCTACATGCTCTGGATGTACCAGCAGGTGTTCTTCGGGGAGATCACTCATGAGGAGAACAAGACCCTGAAGGACCTCTCGCTGCGCGAGCAGTGGACGCTGATCCCACTGATCGTGCTCTGCTTCTGGATCGGGCTCTACCCCAAGCCGTTTTTCCGCATCCTGGAACCCTCGATCAAACGGGTGGTGCAGGTGGTGGACGCCGACTATGCGAAGAGTCCGGTAGTGCAGCTGGCGGCGCCGAGCACCCGAGCGCAGGAGCGCTGAGCGATGCGCGCCGACCTCATCGCCCTGCTCCCGGAGCTCGTGCTGGCGGTCCTCGGCATGGTGATCCTGCTGGCCGGCCTGGCCACCGGCAAGAGCCGGAACCGCGCCATCGGTGCGGGCGCGGTGCTCTCGCTCGCGGTCACCGGTGTGGCGCTCTGGCTCGCGGCCGGTGCGACCGACCCCGCCGCGCGGTTCTTCGCGGGCATGTTCGCGCTCGACCACTTCGCGGTGTTCTTCAAGGTGCTCTTCCTGCTCTCCTCCGCCCTGGTGATTCTGCTCTCCCTCGACTACCTGGAGCGCAACGACTACCGGCCCGGGGAGTACCACGCGCTCGTGCTCTTCGCCACCGTGGGCATGATGACGATGGCGTCGGGCACCAGCCTCGCGACGATCTACGTCGGGCTCGAGCTGATGGCGCTCTCGACCTACGTCCTGGCCGGCTACTTCCGCCGCGAGGTCAAGTCGCACGAGGCGGCGGCCAAGTACTTCGTGCTCGGTGCGCTCTCCTCGGGGATCCTGCTCTACGGGCTCTCGCTGGTGTACGGCACCACCGGGACGCTCGACCTCGCGGTGCTCGCCCGCACGTTGGGGACCGGCGGCGTGCCGACCGCGACGCTGGTGGGCGTGGCCCTGCTGGCCTGCGGGTTCCTCTTCAAGGTCGCGGCGGTGCCGTTCCACGTCTGGACGCCGGATGTGTACGAGGGGGCTCCCACGCCGATAACGGCGTTCATGTCCGTGGGGCCCAAGGCGGCCGCGTTCGCGATGTTCCTGAGGGTGTTCGTCGGGGGGTTCGGGCCGCTGGACGATCAGTGGCGCTGGCTGGTGGGGGCCGCGGCGGCGCTCACGATGGTGTGGGGCAACATCGCGGCGCTCACCCAGGACAACGTCAAGCGCATGCTGGCCTACTCGTCGATCGCCCACGCCGGGTACGCGCTGGTCGGTTTGGTGGCCGGCGGCCCGGGGGGAGTCCAGAGCGTTCTCTTCTACATGCTGGTCTACACCGTGACCAACCTCGGCGCGTTCGGCTTCGTGATCATGCTCGAGTCGCGCGGCTACGCGGGCGAGACCGTGCAGGACTACGCCGGCCTGTCGCGCAAGCACCCGCTGGCGGCGTTCGGGATGCTGCTGTTCATGCTCTCGCTCGGGGGCATCCCGCCGACGGCCGGCTTCATGGGCAAGCTCTTCCTGTTCGCAGCGGCCGTGAACGCGGGCTACGTCTGGCTCGTCGTGGTGGCGGTGCTGATGTCGGCGGTCTCCCTCTACTACTACTTCCGCATCGTTCTGCAGATGTACCTGCGCGACGGCGATGAGGCGCAGCCCGCGCCCTTGGTGGAAGCGCCCTGGACGGAGCGGGTGATCTGGGCGTGCGGGTTCGCCGTGCTGTTGATCGGCCTGCTGCCGGCGCCGTTCCTGGCCGCGGCCCGGGCCACCGTTGGGGTGCTGGGAGGACCGTGAGCGGGGAGCGGCGCAGGCGCACGTCACAATCATTCCGCCGAATCGCCGACGCCTCGTCGCTCGGCCTGGCCTTTCCGATCGCGGTCGTGATCGGCTACTTCTTCGGGCGCTGGCTGGACCGGGTCCTCGGGACCGCCCCGTGGATGATGGCCATCTTCAGCATCTTCGGGATCGCAGCCGGCTTCCTGAACGCCCTGCGCACCGCGATCCGGATCGGCCGCGAGGAGGACGAGGAGAGCAGCCGGTCCGACCGGGGCGGCAAGCCCCCTGACGAGGAGAGTTGAGGTGATCGCGCGGCGGGCCGTAGCCTCCGGCGCCGTGCTGACGCTGGCGGCGGCATCCCTCGTCGTGTGGCTCGGCAAACCCTGGAGCGCGCTCGCCTTGACCGTCACGTCGGCCGTCGGTATGATCAACGGGCTTTGGCTGGAGGGGCTGCTCGCCGACATCCTCCAGCCGGGCAGGGCGCGTCTGGCTCGGGGCGCCGTGGCGTTGTTGGTCGCCCGCTGGGCCCTCTGGGGCCTGCTATTCGGGTTCCTGTACCTGATTCGCAGCCGTATCGAGCTGTGGGCCGTGGCAGCGGGGGTCGCCTGCTTCCTGGCCGCCCTCGCGGGCGCGGGGGCGGTGGCCGCAGGGCGGGGCGACCGGGAGGAGTAGCCGGAAGTGCACCACGAGGTCTCGATCCTCTTCCACCACCTGAACGCACTGCTGCTGGCGCTGCTCGGGGAGCCGCCCGTCGGCTGGCGGCGGGCGATGGGCCTCGAGGGGGAGCCCGGGATCTGGCTGCCCGACCACGTGATCATGGCGTCGCTGGTCGTGGTCTTCGTGGCGTTGCTCCTCCTGATCGCGCGGCGCCGCTACTCCCTGGATCGCCCCACGACGCTGCAGCAGGTCCTTGAGCTGCTCCTGTCGGGTCTCCGCAACCTCACCGAGGACGTCATCGGCCACGGGCGCGGCAGGGACTTCGTGCCGTTCATCGCTGCCCTGACGTTTTTCATCTTTTTCTCAAACTTCTTCGGCTTGATCTTCTTCCTGCAGCCGCCCACCGCCAACACCAGCACCACCTTCGCCCTGTCGCTGACGGCGTTCCTGTTCTACAACATCGCGGGGATCCGTCAGCAGGGTCCGATCGGCTACGCCAAGCAGTTCATGGGGCCGGTGTGGTGGCTTTTCCCGCTCATGGTCCCGATCGAGATCATCTCGCACCTGGCGCGGGTGCTCTCCCTTGCGCTCCGTTTGTTCGGCAACATCTTCGGGGAGCACACGGCCACCGGCATGTTCCTCGGCATACTCCCGTTCTTCGTGCCGGCGATGATGGGGTTGGGGATCATGGGTGCAATCATCCAGACTTTCATCTTTGTCATGCTGACCTCGGTCTACGTTGCCGGGGCCGTGGCTGAAGAACACTGAGGAACGCGAAACCTGCAAAGGAGGAACGGTAGATGAGGAAAAGGCTGGGGGTTGTGGTTCTCGGGCTGGTCCTGCTCGCACTGGCAGCGCCGGCGTTCGCCGCGGAGGAGAGTGGCGCCGCGGCTCCGGTCCTGAGGGACGTGGGGAAGTTCATCGCCGCGGCGTTCGTCCTCGGAGTGGCGGCGTTCGCCGGCGCCTTCGGGCAGGCGAAGGCCGTTGCCTCGGCGTGCACCAGCATGGGGCGCAACCCCGGTGCGGCAGGCCCGGTGCGCATCACGATGCTGCTCGGCGTTGCGTTCATCGAGTCGCTGGTGATCTACGCGCTGGTCATCGCCTTCATCATCCTGGGGAAGTGACGCCGGGGCGCGCGGCCGCGAGGCGGCGGGGGAAGTTCCCGTCGGCTCGGACGGCGCTGACGCGGCTGCTCGCACACCGGTGACTGGCCCGGCCCGCCGAACCTGGTGGGTTGGGCCTGTCGTGTCTTTCGGGGTCGGCCACGCCAGGCTGGGGTGAATGTCCCGACCCGGCACGAGCTCGGCCGAACGGTGCAGAACGGCATCCCTACCCGTGGCCGAACCAACTGGCAACGGGCTTCTCACCCCTTCGAGTGGGCGATTATCGGCCTGGGAGCTGCACTTCTGATGCGATCGCGTCCAGGTCCTCCTGGGGTATTGACATTGCAACTCCGACTCAATTAACATTTCCCCAGTGTGGAGGCGAGCATGAATGACCAGAGCTCTTGGGACTTCGAGAATGCCGAGCTTCCGTTTCGCGGCCAGCTGTACAAGACGGCGCTGCGTCTGACGCGCAGCTCCGAGGACGCCGAGGACCTGCTCCAGGAAAGCTACCTCAAAGCATACCGGCACTACGCATCGTTCCAGCCCGGGACCAACCTCAAGGCATGGCTCTTCAAGATCCTCAAGAACACCTTCATCAACGAGTACCGGCGCCGGAAGCAACTGCCGGCCCAGGTGGATTTCGCGGAGCTCGAGGAGACGTTCGAGTCGGCGATCATCGCCACGGCCGCCAACGCGAACCGCACTCCCGAGGACGAGTTGATGGAGGCGTCGCTCGACGCCGAGGTGCGCACCTCGCTGACCGCACTGCCTCACAACTACAAGGTGGTTGTGCTGCTGGCCGACATCGAGGGTTACGCGTACAAGGAGATCGCCGACATCCTCGCGATTCCGGTCGGCACCGTGATGTCTCGGCTGTACCGCGGCCGCCGGCTGCTGGAGAAGGCTCTCCTCTCCTTCGGTGTGCGCTACAACTACCTCCATCATCGCCCTCGCCGGCTGCGTTCCCAGGGCCTCGACGTGGAAAAGATGTTCGACCAGCCTGTCGCGGCGAGCTCCGGCACCAACGTTCACTAGATGCCGAGCCGCCGTTTGGTGGCACAACGATCAGGAGCCTCGCCCCCGCGAGGCTCCTCGCGTGTTTGCTAGGATAGGCGCGTGAGGGCTCTGGCGGCCGCTCTGCTCCTGACCTCCGCCGTCGCGGGTGCGGAGAGCGATCTGAAGACCATCTCGGGCGCCCCCTTCTCCATCTCCGAGCTGCTGGCGCGCGGTCCGGTCGTGCTGGTGCTCTGGAACTCCTGGCTTCCCCAGTCGCAGGAGTTCCTGACCCTGGTGCCCGAGGTAGGGGCGACCGCCGAGCGCTACGGCTGGCCGGGAGCGGTGGTCGTCTTCCAGGACACCAGCGCAGACGCCGCCGAGAAGCTTCCGAGCGGCAGCAGCAAGCTGCAGGTCGTCCTCGATCGCCGTGGCGAGCTGGTGCGACGGTTCAAGGTGACCCGCGCGCCGGCCGTGCTCCTCGTTGAGCCGAGCGGCGCGGTGAGGGCCCGCTCGGGCCCCGCCCCCGACGAGGTGCGCGAGCTGCTGCGGGGGATGGCGACCCGTTGAGGCTTCCAGACCGCTGCCTGGCCGCCCTGGCCCTGGGCGTCCTGCTCCTGTGCCGCTGGAGCATCTCTGCCGGCGGACCTTCGCCCTCCATCGCGCGCCCCTTCCTGCGGGTGAGGCCCCTCGCGCTTCCGACCTTCGTCCGCCAGGGCGTGCTGGGCAGCGGCGAGACGCTCGGCGAGCTCGTGGGGCGGGTGGGGCTCCCGGCGGCGGA
>JALHTD010000004.1 GCA_022865555.1 Thermoanaerobaculaceae bacterium
GCCAGCCCGGGTCGCGTGGCCGCGCACCGCCAGCGCCTGTCGGAGCAGACGTCCGTGCGTGCTCGCGAGCACCATTGCGGCTCGCTCGGGCGCCACCGCCTCGCCCCACCAGTCGCTCAGGGAACCCCCCGACGCGAGTTTGCCGGCCAGGCGCGCGAAGCGCTCGGAGTCCCTCCCGAGCAACGCCTCCTCCAGGTCTCGAAGCGTGCACTCCCCAACGCCCGCCTGGTCCCTGACCGCGGCCGCGCTGGGCTCGCCTGCAAGCAGCAGGCGCTCAGCCGCCTGGGCCAACTCCCTGGGGCGGAAGCCGTAGGCCTCGCAGAGTGCATCCAGCACCTCGCCCTCGCCGGCAAGCGTCGGCGCGACCCTTGCGACCAACGAGGCCAGCAGCCGTCGCTGGGCCGGGGAGATCCGCACGTCCTCCCACGGCTTGGGCTTCTCGGGGAGTGCGAGGAAGCGCACCTCACCACGGCCCCCGACCGCCTCCGCGACCGGACCGGCAGGGGCGCTTTTCACCACCGCGGTGAGGAGCAGGGTCACGTCGCGCAGCGGCAGCGAGGTCAGCGCGTGGGCGAGGGTCTCGCCCCCCTGCGTCTTGTCGGCCGCGAGGTACGGGCCGGCGTCCAGCACCACGAGGAGACGCTCCGGCGCGAACAGCGAGGGGCTGACCAGCTCCTGCACGAGACGTCCCGCCGGCGGGGCCTCATCGAAGGTGAGAACCTCGCCTTGCGGGTGGGCATCGCGCCACGCGGCTTCGAAGTCGCGACGCTCGAGCTCCAGCAGGTAGTTGTCAGGAGAGCAGATGAGGAGGACGCTAGAGGGTGTCATGCCCACGGGGCTTTGAGTTCCCTCAACCGCGTCGGGATCCTTCGCTGGGCTCAGTGAAATCCTTCGCTTCGCTCAGCGAGATCCTTCGCTGCGCTCAGGATGACTTGGGCTCGCGGCACCGCGAGCCCAAGTCAGATTTCGCCTCGATCCTGAAGCTCCTCGCAGGCGATGCAGTGCCGGGCCCATGGCACGGCCTGCAGACGTTGCTTCTCAATCGGCTGCTCGCAGTGGACGCACATGCCGAATCTGCCGTTCTCCAGTCGCGCGAGCGCCTCGTCGATCATCCGCAGCATCTTGCCCTCGTTCTCCGAGAGCGAGAAGGAGAATTCCCGCTGAAAAGCGCTGGCGGCGCGGTCGGCGATGTCCGGCGCCCCCGACTCCGTCTCCACCGAACCCATCTCGCGGGCGCGCAACACTCCCTCCATGACTTCCTTGCGCTTCGCCTGCAGCTGCTTCCGCATCGCCTTGAGATCCGTCTTGTTCACCAAGAAAACCTCCAAAATTCCAAGGGCGTGATTATACCAGAATGTCTAACCCAATGACCCGCGGTGATAGTGCCCCCCCGCGAGCAGGTCGGTGGCCCGGTAGAGCTGCTCGAGCAGGAGCAGACGCGCGAGCCCGTGCGGAAGCGTCATGCGCGAGAGCGCAAAGAGCTCGTCCGCCTCGTTCTTGAGACTCGAATCCAGCCCCAGGTCGGAGCCGATCACGAACACCGTTCGGCCCAGCCGGCGCCGCTCGGCAAGCCAACCGGCTAGCTGCTCGGTGGTGCGCTCCCGCCCGCGCTCGTCCAGCACCACCAGGGTGTCCCCCGGCCGCAGGTGCTTCCGCACCGCGGCTGCCTCCTCGGCCAGTGCCCTCCGCGCATCCCCCTGCCGGCCGGCCGCGGGCCGGACCCGCACTTCGGTCAGAAGCAGGTGGTGCGAGAGCCTCTTCGCGTACTCGGCTGCGAGCTCCTCGAGCCCTGCCGGGGCCCGACGCCCGACCCGCACCATGAGAATCTCGCTCACGCTTCGCGACGCCAGCGGATCAGGGTCCGGCGCGAGATGCCGAGCACCCTCGCTGCCCTCGAGACGTTGCCGCTCTCCCTGGCGAGCACCCAGAGGGCGTAGAGGCGCTCCACCTCGGCGAGCGGCGCGGCGCGCTCGGCGGCCAGCTCGACGACGCGCGGCCACGCATCGGTGGGCAGCCCCAGGTCAGCGGGCCCGATCTCGGGTCCGTTTGCCTGCACGACGGCCCTGGTCAGCACGGTCTCCAGCTCACGGAAGTTCCCCGGCCACGGGTAGGCGGCGAGCAGGCGCTCCGCATCGCCGTCGAGGACGAGCTTCCGACCGAGCTTGCGGGTGCTGCGCCGGAGCACGGCACGGGCGAACGGGACGATGTCCTCGGGGCGCCGCCGCAGCGGGAGGAGTTGGGCGTGGTAGCCGGCCAGCCTGTGGTAGAGATCGGAGCGGAACAGCCCGGCGCCCATGCGGTTGCGCAGCCCCGCGTCCGCCAGCGCCACCACCCGAGCCCGAAAAGGGCGCGCCGCGGTGGTCCCGACCGGGAAGAAGGCGCGCTCTTCCAGCGCCCGCAACAGCGCGGTCTGCCCGCCCAGGGGGAGGGCCTCGATCCGGTCCAGCACCAGCGTCCCGTCACCGGCCCGCTCCAGCCACCCCTGATGCTGCCTGGTAGCATCGGTGAAAGCCCCGACCCGGTGGCCGAAGAGTTCCGAGACGAGCAGGGTGGCGGACACCGCGCCGCAGTCCATCACGACGTACGGCCTGCCCCGTCTCCCCGCCCGGTGCAGGCGGGCGGCGAGGTAGCTCTTGCCCACCCCGGTCTCCCCCTCGAGGACGAGCGGCAACTCGGTGGGTGCCAGCCGCGAGAGGGTGCGCGAGAGGTCACGCGCACTCGGGTTGCGGGTGGAGAAGAGGCCGATCACGACGCGGCAGTCCGCAGCAACTCGGTGACCTCGGGGGCGTCGCCCCAGAGGCGCTCCAGCGCGTAGTACTCGCGCCGCTCCTCCTGGAAGATGTGCAACACGAAGTCCCAGTAATCCATGAGGATCCAGGTGCCCTGCGCGTACCCCTCGACCGAGAGGGCGCGCGCCCCGGCCGCGGCCAGCCCCCTGTCCACCGCGGCCGCCACCGCCTGGGCCTGCCGTTGCGAGCCCACCGAGCAGAGCACGAACACCTCGGCGATCGATGTGCGCTCCGAGACGTCGAGCGCCAGCAGGTGGTACGCCTTCTTCGAGTCGAGGGCCGCAAAGGCCAGCCGCATGCGGGCCAGCAGCTCAGATTCCATTGGAGCGTTCGTCCCCCTGATGGTAGAGCCGGTGCTTGACGATGTAGCGATGGACCTCGGGCGGGACCAACTCGTGAATGGTGAGGCCGTGCCGCAGGCGCTCCCGCAGGTGGGTCGCGGAGACCGGGAAAGGCTCGTGTTCGAGAAGGTAGATCGAGCGCGAGCCTGGCTCCGGGTCCGGGACCCGCCGAAACGGCTCGATGGCACGCATGCGGCCCCGCAGCGTCTCCGGCACCCGGGTCTCCAGCGTCTTGCCCCACACCGTGTCGCGGTGCAGCACCACCAAGTGTGCAAGGTCCACCAACTCCTGCCAGCGGTTCCACGTGCCGATCTGCGAGAAGGAGTCGCTCCCCATGAGGAAGTAGAGCTGCTCCGCAGACAGGCGTTCCTTCAACGCCCGCAGCGTGTCCACAGTGTAGGTGGGACCCTCGCGCTCCGACTCGATCGCAGACACGAGGAAGCGATCGTACGGTTGCGTCGCCAGGGCCAGCATCGCGAAGCGGTGCGAAAACGGTGTGAGCGGCTCGCCGAGCTTGTGGGGAGGGTGAGCACCCGGGATGAAGACGATGGCGTCGAAACGAAACGTCTCGTAGGCGCGCACCGCCGGCACCAGGTGGCCGAGGTGCACCGGATCGAAGGTGCCGCCGAAGAAGCCGACCCTCCTCACCCACGCTCCGCCAGAGCAAACACCAGCTCAAGCATACCCTCAACGCCCTCGCCGCTCACTGCGGAGATCACCGCACAGGGCACGCCGAGCTCTTCGGCGACCCTGACCAGCTCCGTCGGGCGGGACGAGTCGCTCATGGCGTCGGCCTTTGTGCCCACGAGCATGCTGGTGCGGGCGGCCAGAGCGGGGTCGTGGAGCGAGAGTTCCTCCCGGAGGATCTCGACCTGGCGGCGAACCGGCTCGAGACTCGCCAAGTCCACCAGGTGAAGCAGCACCCGGC
>JALHTD010000005.1 GCA_022865555.1 Thermoanaerobaculaceae bacterium
GAGGAGTCCACGAACCAGGGGTGCCCGGAGCCGCTGTGGTTGATCACGAAGTCCACGATCACCCTGATGCCGCGGCGGTGCGCCTCGCTGCACAGGGCGGCGAAATCGTCATCGGTGCCGTACTCCGGGTTGATGCGCTCGTAGTCGATGGTGTCGAACCCGTGGTAGCTGGGCGAGGCGAACACCGGCATGAGCCAGAGCGCGTCCACGCCGAGGTCGGTGGTGGAGTCGGGGTTGCCGTCGTTGAGATAGTCGAGCTTGGCGATCAGGCCCTTCAGGTCACCGATGCCGTCACCGTTGGAATCGGCAAAGCTGCGCACGAAGACCTCGTAGAACACCGCGCCCCTGGACCACTCGTTTGCCCAGGAGGAGGGGGCGACGCGCTGCAGCACCCGCCGCGGGGGTCGCTGGTTGTCCTGCCCAAGGCCGATAACGGGAAAAGCAAAGAGCAGGGCTGCGGCGAGCGCCGGCAGCGCTGCGGGAAGGAGCCCCGCGCGGAGGCGGCGGGGGGTGTCGGAACGCATCTGTGCGTGTACCATGGCCGCAATCGTAGCGCGGATTGGACGGCCCGCAAGGGCCGTGAAGGGGGTGACGTGACCCGCTTCGACGCTGCCCGGCGTGCAGCGCTGGTGCAGGACCTCCTGGGGGTGCTCAAGGGGCGCCCCGTGGACCTTCTTCCGTTCGACCGCGTGCGTGCCGGCCTGCGCCTCAAGCACATCGTAGACCGTGGGATCCACGACGTCCCGCTGGAGAGCATCGTGGGCACGCTGGGGAGGGAGCGGGAGTTCAACCGCGAGTTCCTGCCCCGGGACGAGGCCCTGCGCGACCGCTGGGAAGAGGTGGAGGAGCTGGCCGAGGGGCCGGCCGGCTTCCAGCCCGTGGAGCTGTACAAGGTCGGCGAGACCTACTTCGTCGTGGACGGGCACCACCGGGTGTCGGTAGCGCGCTCCCTCGGCGTGCCGAGCATCGAGGCGCTGGTGAGGGAGTTCCTCACGCCGGTGCCGATCTCCCCCGACGCGTCGATCGAGGACGTGCTGCTGCAGCGAGGCCTCGCCGACTTCCTCGAGACCACCGGCCTGGTCCCGGAGGAGACGGACGAGTTCCGGGTGACCGAGGCCGACGGCTACGAGCGTCTGCTCGAGCACATCACGGTCCACCGCTACTACCGTGGCGTCGAGACCGGGCGCGAGCAGACGTGGCCCGAGGCCGTGACGTCGTGGCGCGACACCGTCTACCGGCCGATGGTGGAGACCATCAGGCGGAGCGGCATCATGGAGGAGTTCCCGAAGCGCACCGAGACGGACCTCTACCTCTTCACCATGGATCACCTGCACCACCTGCGGGAGCGCTACGCGCCCAAGCCCGTGCCGCCGAAGGTAGCCGTCCGACACTTCAAGTTCTTCTACACGGCCGGTCCCGGTCTCGGCGAGAGGCTGCGGTCGTGGTGGCGGCGGTTCCGTTCGGGCTGAGCGCCCGCTCCTCTTTCTCTTTCACGGCGTGAGGCTCCTATTTTGCCCGGCGGGTGAGCGGCCTCTCGGCGCTGGCTCGCCCCCGCTCGCTTCGCGCCGAGACTCCTCCGGCCACGACCCAGCAGTGCGTCCCGGGGTGGGGCCCCTCGGTGTCCGCAAGTGACCGCGTCACCGATACCCCGCCCCGGGTCCGCACGCTGGGGACCCCATGGCCTCCGGAGCGATGGCCGCCCCACCCGCCGGGCGGATGGAATACCCCCCACCCACAACCTAACTGCTCCCCACGCAGCGCCGGACACCGGCTCGGCGAGACCTCTCGAGCAGGTCGATGGCGAACGGGAGGGTGGTAGTGAACTCCGCCCCGCGGGCGGCAGGAGCCATCACGCCGGAGCGTGCGGGTCCCGAGCGGGCGTCCCTCGGTGGGGTATCGCTGGCGTGGTTTCTTACGAACAGCGAGGGGTCCCACCGTGGGGCGCCCTTGCTCGGTCGCATGCGGAGGCGGGTCGGAGGGCTGGGCTCGATGCCCAGCCCGAACGACCGCTCAAAGCCCGCGGGGCAAGAAGAAAGCCTCACGCAGTGAAGCACAGACCGGGGTGCGGGGCGGAAGATCCGGTACTATTGCGCTCACGGGAGTTTGAGCGATGAGACTCGCACGTTCCTGCGGCGTCGTGCTCCACCCCACGTGCCTTCCCGGTCCGTACGGGATCGGCGACCTCGGTCCTGCCGCGCACCGCTACCTCGACTGGCTCGCCGCGGCTGGCGCGCGGTGGTGGCAGGTGCTGCCCCTGAATCCGGCCGGACCCGGCTGGTCACCGTACGCGGCCACCTCGACGTTCGCAGGCAGCACCTCGCTGGTGAGTCCGGAGCTGCTGCTCGAGGGCGGCCTGCTGGAGCCGGCGGACCTCGCCGACATGCCCGCGCTCTCGCCGCTCAAGGTCGAGTACGAGAGGGTGGTCCCCTACAAGGTGACGGTCCTCCAGCGCGCGTTCCAGCGGTTCTCCAAGAAGGCGCCCGCAAAGCTCGAGGGCGCTCTGGCGGCGTTTCGGGACGAAAACGCCTGGTGGCTCACGGACTACTCGGCGTTCGCGGCCCTCAAGCGCGCCCATCGCGGGGCGTCCTGGCACGACTGGCCGGAGGAGCTGTCGTTGCGGATCCCCGGGCCTCTGGCCTCCTGGCTCGGGCGCCACCAGCGCGAGCTACTCTTCGAGGAGTTCTGCCAGTTCCTGTTCTTCTCGCAGTGGCGGGCGCTCCGGGAGCACGCACGGTCACTGGGCATCAGCATCCTGGGAGACGTTCCGATCTATGTCGCGGGCGACAGCGCCGAGGTGTGGGCCAACAGGGAGCTGTTCCAGCTCGACCCCCACGGGCGTCCGGTGGTGGTGGGCGGCGTTCCGCCGGACTACTTCTCCAAGACCGGCCAGCTCTGGGGGAACCCCCTCTACGACTGGGAAGCCCTCGAGCGAACGGGGTACGCGTGGTGGATCGCCCGCCTGCGGGCGACGCTGGGGCTCGTGGACGCGGTGCGGCTCGACCACTTCCGGGGGTTCGCCGGGTACTGGGAGGTGCCGGCGGGGCAGAAGACGGCCGTCAAGGGGCGCTGGGTGCCGGGGCCCGGGCGAAAGCTGTTCGACGCGGCCCGCGCGGCGCTGGGCGATCTTCCGCTGGTGGCGGAGGACCTCGGGGTCATCACGGAGGACGTGGTCGCCCTGCGCGACGGGCTCGAGCTGCCCGGGATGGTCGTGCTGCAGTTTGCGTTCTCGCCATCGCCGCGAAGCACGTTCGTGCCGTACCGCCTCCGGCGCAACGTGGTCGTGTACACCGGCACCCACGACAACAACACGACCCTGGGCTGGTTCCTGGGGGACGCCAGCGAGGCGGAGAAGGACTACGTGCGACGCTACATCGGCACCGACGGCCGTGAGATCCACTGGGACATGATCCGGCTCGCTCTTGCCTCGGTGGCCGACCTGGCGATGGTCCCGCACCAGGACATCGCAGGGCTCGGCGGCGACTGCCGCATGAACACGCCAGCCACCGGGGAGGGGAACTGGCAGTTCCGTCTCACCGACTCGATGCTCTCGGAGTCGCTGCGGAACCGTTTCCTCGAGCTGGCCTGGCTCTACGGCCGCTCCGGTTCCTAGGGTCCCGCGGGGCTCAGTCGGCGGCGCGCGAACGGGCACGCTGGCGGAGCGCCTCGATTACGCCGGGCAGGATCGAGATCAGCACGATGGCGATGATCACCAGCGAGAAGTTGCGCCGCACGATCCCGATGTTGCCGAAGTAGAAACCGCCCAGCACGAACAGCAAAACCCAAAGCAGGCCGCCGAAGACGTTGTAGTAGAGGAACCGGCCGTACGTCATCTTGCCGATCCCCGCGACGAACGGGGCGAAGGTGCGGACGATCGGGACGAAGCGGGCGATCACGATGGTCTTGCCGCCGTAGCGCTCGTAGAACTCGTGCGTGCGGTCGAGGTGCCTCCTGTTGAGGAACCTGACGTTCTCCTTGTGGAAGACCTTCGGCCCGACCACCGCTCCGATCCAGTAATTGACCGTGTCACCGAGGATGGCCGCCGCCGCCAGCACGACGAGGGCGACCACGACGTCCAGGGAGCCCCGGGCCGCGAAAGCCCCGACCGCGAACAGCAGCGAGTCGCCAGGGAGGAACGGCGTCACCACGAGGCCGGTCTCGCAGAACACGATCACGAAGAGGAGGACGTAGGTGAGCAGTCCGTACTGCTGGATGATCAGGTCGAGGTACTTGTCGACGTGGAGGACGAGGTCGATCACCTGCGGAACGAAACCCATGCTGGCTCCCTGACGTCCCGGCGCGCCACCGGGTGCGCTCGCGCCGCCTGCGGAGCGGCCACGGTAAGCGGACAGCCTTCAGAAATCAACAAAGGGGCGCCCTCCGGCTGCGGCCGGCGCGCCATCACTGGCCGCCGAGACGCGCCAAGAGGCGCGCGAGCGCAGTCTCCCGCGCGGCGAGCGAGGGGACCTTGCCCTGGAACGTGCGGCCCGAGCCGCCCCCACGCCCTCCCATGGCCTCCGCGATCTCCCGGCCCGCGGCCTGCACGTCGAGGGCAACCCCCGTGCCGGCAACTAGCACGAAGAACCCTCCCTCGGCGGCGCCAGCGGTGAGCAACGCCACCTTGTCGAATTCGGAGAGCCGCTTCGCGACGCGCTGCAGGAAGGCCGCGTCCTTGCCTTCGAGGTGAACGGAAACGACGCGGTCCGGGCGGGCCGCCATCGCCTCCGCGAGGGCGGCGGCGAGCTCCTCCTCGAGCGCACGGACCCGCTTCTCGGTCACGCGCCCCTGCTCCAGCCTGGCCTCGACGGCGGCAACGATCTCCTCGTCGGGTGTGCCGAGCAGCGAGCGCAGGCGCGCGGTGCGCGCCTCCTGAGCCGCGAGCCGGCGACGCACCCGTCCGCCGGCGACGTAGAAGAGCCTGGTGCCGCCGCGTATCGGCTCGGTGCCCAGGAGCTTGATCGCCTCGATCTCGGTTGTCGAGCGGACGTGCGTGCCGCCGCAGGTGTTCAGATCGATGCCCGCGATCTCGACCAGCCGCACCTCGCCCCGGTGGCCCGGCGGGAGCCCCCGGGTGCGCACGTCGAGGGAACCGACGTCTTCGGGGGCGACGTGCCTGACCGAGACCGGACGGGAGGCCCGGATCTCCGCCGCGACCACCTCCTCGAGCATCTCGATCTGGAGCGGCGCGAGCGCCGGAACGTCGAGCTCGATGTCGCAGAGCTCTTCGCCGAGGTGGAAGGCGGTCGTCGGCCAGCCGAAGCGATCGTGCGCCAGCGCGGTGAGCAGGTGCTGGCCGGTGTGCTGCTGCATGTGGTCGAAGCGCCGCCGCCAGTCCAGACGGACGATCACCTGGCCAGGCTCCGCCGGCCTCTCCAGGTAGTGCCGGATGGCACCCTCGCGCCTCTGCACGTCGACGACCGCGATCTCGCCGATGGAACCCCTGTCGGCGGGTTGGCCCCCACCCTCGGGGTAGAGGACGGTGTCCGCCAGCACGGCGAACGGCCTGCCGTCCTCCGCGCCGGTCTCGACGAGGTCGGTCGCGAGCTCCTGGAGGTATGCGTCGTGCTCGAAGCGGGGCGGGTGCTTCATGGGGTCATGGTACGCGACCGGCACGCCAGAGGCGTCATTTTTCCGGAGCCCGAATCCCGGGCGCTGATCCGGGGCTTCGCTACATCTCCTGCGGGACCGGGATCCCCAGCAGCTCCTCCAGGATCGTCGTGATCGCCACGGCGAACACGCGGAACGTCGCGCGGCGCAGGGCCCGCGTCGGCTCGTCCTCGGCGTGCAGCACCGGGTGCTCGTGGTAGAGCTTGTGGAACGACTGCGCGAGGTCGCGGGCGTGGCCGGCCAGGAGCGAGAACTCCAGTGAGGCCACGGATTTCTCCACCATCTCCGGGGTGCGGGAGCACGCCAGCGCCAGCTCCCAGAGGTCGTCCGGGACGGCGACTCCCGCGACGGCCCGCGCGTCCTGCTCGGCGGAGCCTGCCAGCCCCTGGGCGGCGAGCTTCTCGAAGATCTTGTTGGCGCGCACCGCCGAGTACTGCAGGTAGGGGCCGGTGTCGCCCTCGAAGGCGAGCGCCTCGTCGAAATCGAAGGCCAGGACGCGGTTCCGACCCTGGCGCGCCATCTGGTAGCGGAGCGCCCCCACCGCGATGGCGCGGGCACGCCCGGCGAGCTGCTCGGCCGCGAGCGTGGCCCCTTCGCCCTGACGCTCGGCGATCGCCCTCTCCGCCTCCCGGATCAGAGTGACGAGCAGCGCGTCCGCCTTCACCCCGATGCCGCGCCGACCCGACATCTCGATGAACGGCTTGCCCATGTCCTCGGGACTCAGGCGGAAGTCGAGGCCCTGCGTCTCCTCGAGGCGCCGCACGGCGGCAGGCGTGAGCGCCACCATCTCGTAGGCGAAGTGAATCGAGCTCTCGGCCGCCTCGGGGTGGCCGAGGACGCGGATGGCCTCCTTCACAACCTTCTGGGGGTAGGACTGGCGCACGTCGATGACGTTGAAGACCCTGGAGCCCGCCCCGAACGAGGCGCCGGGGGGGCGCTCGCCGGGATCGGCCGTCGTCCGGAAGAGGGTGCGCTCCCCCGCGCCGTAGCGAACGGGGGACGCAGGGCCGGCCTGCCCGAAGCGGTCGAAGGGGCGGTAGCCGAAGTCGTGAAGGGTGCCGTCCGGGTCCCGCAGCAAGCCGAGCTTCCAGAGCTGGTAGGCGATGTCCTTGCCGGTGTACGTCACCGTGCCGTTGGAGCGAACCAGGATCTTGTCGGCGTCGGCCATCCCGGCGAACTCGGCCGACTCGGCCAGCGACATCACCCAGCAACCGGCGTTCTTGCCCTCCTCCTCGAAGCGGATCGCGCCCGCCGCCTGCAGCAGCTCGAAGGTGCGCCGCCAGAAGCCGCGGTGCAGGATGTCCGACTCGTGCGGGAGCACGTCGTAGGCGATCCCAAGCCGGCCCATGGTGGCCAGGTGGCAGTACAGGTTGGCCTCCGCCACCGCCGCGGCCAGTCGGGCCGAGGCCTGGCGGTGAGGCTCGGTGCCGGGGTCGGCGGCTCCGGCACGGAGCGGCTCCACGGCCTCCTCGAGGGTGAGCTCCGGCGGGAAGCCACCCTCGACGGCGTGCAGGACCTCGGAGCGGTGCGCGGCGAACTCCGGGTCCTCCTCGTACCGGCGGGTGACCCGCGGGTAGAGATCCCAGCACAGGTCGTCGAAATCGGCCACGGCGAGCTCCGGTGAGGCGAGCGTCCGGTCCGCGGCGCGGGAAGCGAACGCCTGCAGGACGCGGGTCCGGACGCCCTTGCCGGCTTCGACCTCCGGCCACACCGGGGAAGCGGCCGCCAGCAGGGCATCCTCGGGCAGGTACAGCAGCCCCACCACGATGTCCGCAACCTGCACGCCCGTGTCGTCCACGTAGTTCTGCACCTCGACGCCCCGGCCCAGGAAACGCAGACAGCGCACCAGCGTGTCACCCAGCACGGAGTTGCGCAGGTGGCCGATGTGAGCTGCCTTGTTGGGGTTGATGTTGGTGTGTTCGATGATCACCTTTTGGGGCTCGGGGCTCGGGGCTTGAGGCCCGCGGCGCAGCTCATCGGTCTTTCTGAGACCTTCGGTCAGAAGGCCAGCCAGGGCGGGGCCGCGGCGCAGTCGGAAGTTGACGAAACCCGGCCCCTCGACCCTGCAACCCGGCTCCAACAGGGCGAGCGGGTGCTCGTCGGGGAGCGCGGCGAGGGTGCCCTCCAGGCGGCGCGCCACCTCCTCGGCGATCGCGCGCGGCGCGCGGCGGAGGCCCTTGGCCAGGGGAAGGGCACCGGCCCACGCGAGGTCACCGAGCTCCCGGCGCGGCGGCACCTCCAGCGCTACCTGGGGGCTTTCGGCTCCCATCTCCCTGAGGGCCACCGCGATCGCGGCGGCCAGCTCGTTGCGGACCCGCTCCAGCATCCGAAATCCTCCGCGGCGGTGGATTGTACCGCGCCGGCCGAGCGAACAGGCTGGCAGCCGCTTGGTGGTGGCCTCTGGAACGCGGTGACCTGGGTCACTTCCGGCCGGTCGTTTTGGCGCCAAGCTGTTTGATGCGAGGGTGTGGCGTGTCCATCGAACCTTTGGAGACCGGTCGAAAGCTGCTGGTGGTGGGGTTCGAACGAGCTCTGAAGGGGCGCGTGGACGAGAGCCTTTCCGCGCTGGGTCACCGCCTCACCACTGCCGGGGACGGGCCGAAGGGTCTGCGCCTGGCCTACCGCCGGCGCTTCGACGCCCTGCTCGTCTCCCACCCCGTCGCGGGAGCACCGACCTCGCGTTTCCTGCGCGCGGTCCGTGGCCCGGAGTCGGCGTGCCGGACCTCCCCTTTGGTGCTGGTCACCCCGCAGAAGTCCAGACGCGACGCCGAAGTCTACCTGGGCAGGGGCGCCACCCGCGTGCTGACGCTCGAGGAGGTCCCCCAGGCGCTCCCGGACGTCCTCCAGCCCCTCTTCCTGGTCGCGCCGCGGACCACGCTGAACGTCCCGAGCCGCATCGAGGTGCTGGGCCGGCCCTTCCCCCGCCGGGTGTTCTGCGAGACCGTGAACCTGTCCTCCACCGGCATGCTGCTGCGAGTGCCGCACTCCGTTCCTCCCTCGACCGAGCTGCGCTTCGAGCTTTTCCTCCCGGGGCTCGCCAGGCCCCTGCGGGGCGAGGGGCAGGTTGTGCGCCTGACCCTCCAGGGGCGTGAGCCATACCCGGGGATCGCGGTGGAGTTCCGTGCCTTGGCCCCCTCGGACGAGGCGATTCTCGCCACGCATCTCCGCTCGGATCGTGCCTGAAGAGCCACTCGTAAGCAGGCCCTGACCCGGGTCCTCACTTCTCCTTATCCTGCCTCTCCTTGACCCACGTCTGCCGGAGCGTCTCGAGCGGCGGCCGGCGCCGGTGAAAGTCGGTGGCCTTCTGGTAGGCCTGCGCGACCGCCAGCACCGCGCTCTCCCCGAACAGACGACCGGTGAACGTGATGCTCGTGGGCGTCCCGTCGGAGGAGCGGTAGCCGTTGGGGAGCACCACGGCGGGGTGGCCGGTGAGGTTCGTGAGGAGCAGGTTGCCGCCACTGAAGAGCCGGAAGAGACGCGGCGGGGAATACTGATCTGTTGCTCCCCCTTGCCTCGCTTGTGGTTGCCGTGTCCAATGGCAACCGCGCGACGAGGAGTGGCGTATAACTCACCCAATGGAGAGGAACGTGACGAGATCCTCGAAAGCCAGGCTTGCGGCCGGCGCGACCTTGCTCGGCACCCTGTGGGCCGTGGCCCTCTTCTCACAGACGACCCCGGTCATGGACGCCGCGGAGCGCCGGATCGCCCTGGAGAAGCTGACGGTCGTGGGCAGCGCCCTCTACATCGGCGCCCACCCCGATGACGAGAACACCGCTCTTCTGGCCTGGCTCGCCAAGGGGCGGAAGGTGCGCACCGGGTACCTCTCCCTCACCAGGGGCGACGGCGGCCAGAACCTCATCGGCACCGAGCAGGGTGA
>JALHTD010000100.1 GCA_022865555.1 Thermoanaerobaculaceae bacterium
CGGGTACCAGGTGCCGTTCGCGGCGGCGGTCCGCCGCGAGGCGGGGATCGCCACCGGCGCCGTGGGCATGATCACGCAGCCCTCGCAGGCGGAGGAGATCGTGGCCACCGGGCAGGCGGACGCGGTGCTGCTGGCCCGCGAGATGCTGCGGAACCCCTACTGGCCGCTTCACGCCGCCCAGGCGCTCGGAGCAGAGGCAGCCTGGCCGGTCCAGTACCTGCGGGCCAGGCCGGCCAAGGGGAGGGGATGATGCCGGCCCTGCTGCGGCGGCAGCGCACCGGGTCGGTCGTCTGCCCGTCGTGCGGCAAGCTCGTCGGCGTCAACGATGAGAAGTGCCTCAACTGCGGGAGGCGCAACCCCGGCATGTGGGGGTTCGCCCAGGCGTTCCGGCGGCTGGGCCAGGACTTCGGTTTCGCGGCGGTCGTCATCGGCGGCTCGATCGCGCTCTACGCCGCAGCGCTGCTGATCGACCCGGCGGGGTTCGGGAGAGGCGGTCTTTTCTCGGCGCTGTCCCCCACCACGAGGAGCCTCTTCCTCCTCGGCGCCAGCGGCGCGATCCCGGTGTTCGAGCTCGGGCGCTGGTGGACGGTTCTCTCGGCCGCCTGGCTGCACGGCGGGCCGCTCCACCTGCTTTTCAACGTGCTGTGGGTCCGCCAGCTCGCGCCCGAGACCGCCGAGGCGTACGGGCCGGCCCGCATGGTCATCATCTACACCGTCTCCGGGGTGTGCGGTTTTCTCCTGAGCTCGCTGGCCGGCCACTACCTCTTGTTCCTGCCCCGGTTCCTGGGAGGCGCATCCTTCACGGTAGGCGCGTCGGCGCCGATCTTCGGGCTCCTCGGCGCCATCGTCCATTATGGCCGCCGCCGCGGCTCGAGCGTCGTGGGGCGCCAGGCCCTCGGCTATGCGGTGATCCTCGGCCTGTTCGGGTTCGTGATGCGGGACATCGACAACTGGGCGCACCTGGGCGGTTTCGTCGGCGGGTACCTGGTCGCCAGGTGGCTGGACCCGTGGCTGCCCGAGCGTGTGGACCACGTGGTCGCAGCGTTCGCCTGTCTCGTCGCCGCCGTGGCGGCTATTGCCGCCTCGGTTCTGACCGGCCTGCCCGTCCTGGCGCAGCGTTGAAAGGAAAGCCCGCGTGACCTACTATGAGCGCTTCGGAGCCTTACGGTGAGAGTTCGCTTGCCCTTCGTGGTCCCGCTCCTGGCCCTCGCGGCCGGGGCTCTGGCCGTGTCCGCCTGCTCGCCGAAGACGGTGGTTGTCAACGCGGTGGGGAACGCGCTGGCGGGCGAGTCCTCGAGCTGGGGGCGCGATGACGACCCTGACCTCGTGAGGGACGCGACCCCGTTTGCGCTCAAGACGATCGAGAGCCTGCTCGAGCAGTCTCCAAATCACACGGGGCTCCTGCTGGCCGCCTCCAGCGGCTTCACCGAGTACGCCTACGCCTTCGTCCAGTCCGACGCCGACTTCGTGGAGGCGCGCGACCTGGGCGCCGCCACCGCGCTCCGGACCCGGGCGCAGAAGCTGTACCGTCGGGCGCGCGAGTACGGCCTGCGCGGGCTAGAGGTCAAAAACCCCGGCTTCCGCGCGACCTTGCGGTCGAACCCGCCTGCGGCAGTAGCGGCCGTGCGAGCGAAAGCCGACGTGCCCCTGCTCTACTGGACCGCGGCCGCCTGGGCCCTGGAGATCTCGCTCGCCAAACAGGACGCGGAGCTGACCGCGGACCTGCCCCTCACCGGCTTGATGATCCATCGAGCGCTCGAGCTCGACGAGGGGTACGGCGGCGGGGCGCTCTACGACTTCCTGCTCGCCTACGACGGGGGGCGTCCGGCTTCGGCGGGCGGCTCGGTGGAGCGGGCGCGGGCGGACTTCGAGAAGGCCCTCGCCTTCGCCGACGGGACGAGGGCGGCACCCTACGTCGGTTTTGCCGAGACGGTCTCGGTAGGCACACAGAACCGCGCCGAGTTCGTCGCGCTGCTGAAGGCAGCGCTGGCGGTGGATCCCAACCGAGCGCCGGACCAGCGCCTGGCCAACCTGGTCGCCCAGAAGCGGGCGCGCTGGTTGCTCGGGCGCGCCGACGAGCTGTTCATCGAGTGAGCTGGAAGGAGAATACGTGGACGTCCGAAACGAACGCCGTACCGTGGTGCATCTGCTGATTGCCTCGCTCTGCGTCGGCCTGACCCTGCCCGCAACCGCCGCCGCGCAGAACGTCGTCGTCAAGATGGCGACGCTGGTGCCGCAGGGCTCCGCCTGGTACACCACCCTGCAGGAGATGGCGCAGGCATGGCAGACCGCTTCGGGTGGCCGCGTCACGCTCCGTTTGTACCCGGGTGGGGTGGCGGGGGACGACGGCGATGTCGTGCGCAAGATGCGCCTGGGCACCTTGGAAGGCGGGGTGTTGAGCTCGGCCGGGCTGGCGGACGTCGACCGCTCGATCTTCGCGCTCGAGCTCCCGATGGGGTACGCCGACTACGAGGAGTTCGACACGGTGCTCACCAAGATGAGCCCGCAGCTCGAGAAGATTTATGCGGACAAGGGCTTCGTCCTGCTGGCCTGGGCGGACGCAGGTTGGGTGCACTTCTTCACCAAGTCGCCGGTGCGCACGCCGGACGACCTCAAGGCACTCAAGCTGTTCGCCTGGGCGGGCGACGACTTCGCGGTGGAGCTGTGGAAGTCCTCCGGCTTCAAGCCGGTTCCCCTTCCTTCCACGGAGATCTCGACCGCGTTGCAGACCGGCCTCGTCTCCGCGCTTCCGACGACCGCACAGGCCGCGGTGCTGCTGCAGTGGTACACCCACGCGAAGTACATGACCGACGTCAACTGGGCCGTGCTCCTGGGCGCCATCGTGGTTTTGAGGACCACGTGGGAGAGGATACCCGCCGACCTCCGCCCCGCGCTGCTGAAGGCGGCGCAGGACGCGGGTGCCAAGGCCCGGGCCCAGACGCGGGAGTCGGCGGTGAGCGACGTCGAAGCAATGAAAAAGCGGGGCCTGACCGTAGTCCACCTCGATGCGGCCGCCCTGGAGGCCTGGCAGCGCGCCGGCGAGGGGGCGTACCCGAGCCTGCTGGGGAAGTACGTGCCTGCTGTGGTGTTCGATGAGGCGCTGAAGCTGCGCGACGAGTACCGCAAGGGTGCGGCGGGGAAGGCCACGCGTTGAAATTGAAGGTTGCCGCGGAGAGGATCGAGAAGGGCGCCCTCGTCGCGGCGTTCCTGCTGGCCATCGTGCTCCCGCTCGCGGACACGCTGGGGCGCCCGCTAGGCGGTCTGCACGTCCCGGGCTCAGCCTCGTACCTGAAGCAGATCACGCTCTGGCTCGCCTTCCTGGGCGGCCTGCTGGCGGTCCGCGAGGGGAAACACCTCACGCTCTCGACCGTGGAGCTGTTCCCCGAAGGGAGCCGGCGCCGAAGGGTCGTGCGCGTCCTCACGTACGCGGTGGCGGCCGCGGTGACGGCGGTGCTCGCCTACGGGAGCTTCAAAGTGGTGATGGCGGACCGGCAGCAGGGCCAATTGCTGCCGATCGGCCTCCCGGTCTGGGTGAGCGAGTGCGTGATGCCCCTCGCGTTCGCCCTCATGGCGGTGCGTTTCGTGGTGCGGGCGTCGCCCCGCTTACGGGGCCGGCTGCTGGCCCTCGCGGCCGTGCTCTCGGTCTTCGCCCTGGGACAGGCGGTGCGGCCTGCGGGCGTCACGGTGTGGCTGGTCGCCGCCGTGATCGCGCTCGCGGTGTTGCTCGGCGCGCCGGTGTTCGTGGGGATGGCAGGTGGGGCGATGCTGCTGTTCTTCGCCGGCGGGACGCCGGTCTCCGCCGCGCCGGCCGAGATCTACCGCCTGATCGGCTCGCCCACCCTGCCGGCGATCCCCCTGCTGACCGCTTGCGGCTACGTGCTCGCGGAGTCGCGCGCCGCCCACCGGCTGGTCCGTTTCTTCCGCGCGCTCTCGGGGTGGATGACCGGCGGCACGGCCGTGCTGGTGGCGGGTGTGTGCGCGCTCTTCACGAGCTTCACCGGAGGCTCCGGGATCACGATCATCGCCCTGGGGGGCCTCGTCTACCCGATCCTGCGTGAGGACGGCTACCCGGAGAGCTTCTCGCTCGGCCTCGTCACCGCGGCGGGGAGCCTCGGCCTCCTGTTCGCGCCCAGCCTCCCGGTGATCCTGTACAGCGTGGTCGCCAGCGTCCCGGCCGACCAACTCTACCTGGCCGCCCTGCTACCCGGGTTGCTCCTGGTCGCGCTGGTGGCGGGCTACGGGATCCTCACGGGCCGCAGAGCGAAGGCCGCGACCACGGCGTTCTCCTTGCGGGAGGTGGGATCGGCGACGTGGGAGGCGAAGTGGGAGCTCTCGATCCCGATTCTCGTGATCGGGCTCTTCGTGAGCGGCCTCGCTTCCCTGGTCGAGGCCTCCGCGGCGGCCGCCGCCTACGCGATAGTCGTGGAGTGCTTCATCACGCGCGACATCCACGTCGTGCGCGACCTTCCGCGCGTGCTCCTGAACGGCGCCGCGCTGATGGGGGGCGTCCTGATCCTTCTCTCCAGCGCCATGGGACTCACCTCGTACCTCGTGGACGCCCAGATCCCGGACCAGCTCCTGGGTATCGTGAAGACCCACGTGCACTCACAGGTAGTGTTCCTGCTGGTGCTCAACGTGCTGCTGCTGGTGCTGGGGAGCGTTCTCGAGATCTACTCCGCGATCGTGATCCTGGCCCCCCTGGTTGTGCCTCTGGGCCTGGCGTTCGGCGTGCACCCGGTGCACCTGGGCGTCATCTTCCTCGCCAACCTGGAGCTCGGCTTCCTGCTCCCGCCGATAGGCCTCAACCTGTTCCTCTCGTCCTCTCGCTTCGGAACGCCGATGACCCGCCTGTACCGACACGTGGTGCCGTTCCTGATCATCCTGGGCGTCGGCGTGCTGCTCATCACGTACGTCCCGGCGATGTCCCTCGGGCTCCTGAAGCTCTTCGGGAAGTAAGCGTCGGCGGCGCACCTCGGGCGGGACTTCCTTGACACGGCGGTCCCGCCGCCCGAGCATGCGGCCGCAATGAGACGGCACCTGGACCCGGCTGTGCTCGGCGTTGCGGCGATCACGCTGGTGGTGTGGGGCGTTCTCCTGGTGGTGGTCGCACAGGTCAAGTTCGCCGGCGACCCGCGGGGGTTCCTGGTCCTCGGCGAGAGGCTCTACCACCCCGAAAGCTTCGACGGGATTCCGCGCTGCGGCCGGTTCGGCTACGACGGGCAGTTCTACGCGGCCCTGGCGGCCGACCCGTTCCTCCGCTCGCCGGACACCTTGAAGGCCCTCGACGCCCCCGCGTACCGGGCCTCGCGCATCCTGCTGCCGCTGCTCGCCTGGTGCGCGGTCCTCGGCAACGCGCGGGCAGCGATCGTCGCCTACCAGGTGCTTTGTTGGACCCTGTCGGTTCTGGCCGTGGTCGTGGTCTCTCTCTGGTTGCGGGAGGAGGGACGTTCACCGTGGTGGGGCCTGGTGCTTGGCGTCAACGCCGGCCTGGTCACCGCGATCTTCCGCAGCACGCAGGACGGGGCCGCCGCCTTTCTCATCGTGGCGACGCTCTATCTCGCCCAGCGCAAGAGCCATTGCAGGGCGCTCGGCGCTGGCGTGGCCGCCAACCTGTGCCGAGAGACCGGGTACCTCGCCCCGCTTGCCGTGAGCGTTCATGAGTTCGTGGCAAAGAGATACCGCCGGGCCCTGCTGTACGTGCTCGTGCCTCTCGTGCCCCAGCTGGCGTGGCACGCCTACCTGCAGGCGACCTGGCATCCGAACTTCCGCTTCCCTGCCTCTGTGTCGGCGCCGTTCGTGGCCCTGACCGGGAAGCTCGTCGCCGTGCTGGCCTCCCGCCCGCTCCTGCTCTCACAGGAGTTCTGGGGGACGCTGGCTGCCTGCCTGACGGTTCTCGCGGGCCTCGTCGTGGCCCTCAGGAGAGACCGACTCGAGCCCGTGCGGCTCGTGTTCGTCGCCTTTGGGGTGCTTGCCCTGTTCCTCGCCCCGAGGGCGTATGCCGACGTGTACGGCTTTTCCCGCCACCTGATCGCCGCGCCCTTCCTCGCGGTCGTGCTGGCTGCCCGGGAGGACAGCCGCTCGGTGAGAGTGCTGCTGGCATCGGTGGTGGCGGCTTTTTCCCTGGCGGGCCTTCTCATGATCGCGGGAGAGCTGAGGCCGCTGATCGGGAGCTTCTGAGCCCGTCGAAGGATCGCCGGCGCGCTCACTCGGTGCGGAAAACCACGACGTCGGCCATGGGTCGCCGCTCTCTCGCCTCTGGTGTCTCCAGCGGGTGCCCCAGCGGGACGAGCGCCACGGGCCGCCACGCCGGCGGGAGGGCGAGAGCCGCGGCGGCGGCGGGCTCCTCGAACGCTCCGACCCAGCAACTGCCCAGCCCCAGCTCTGCGGCCGCCAGCAGGATGTTCTCGGTGGCGGCGGCGGTGTCCTGCAGGCTGTAGAGGGAGCGCCCACGCTCGCCGTAGCGGCGCGCGGACTCCCCGGGGACCGCGCAGACGGCGATGACCACCGGGGCCTCCGCCACGAACTCCTGGTGCGCGGCGCGGGCGAGCCGCTCCTTCAGCTCATCGGAGGTCACGACTACGAAACGCCAGGGCTGGAGGTTGCCGGCGGAGGGTGCCCAGACTGCGGCCTCGAGGATGTGCTCGATCTCCGCCTGTGAGAGAGGCGTTCCTGCGAACCGGCGGCACGAGTAACGCCGCCTGATCAACGACTGTTCGTCCATGACCGACCCCCAGGGATCAAAGCCTGCTCCCCGGCGGCCCCCCGGGTCAAGAAGGCCCCACTGGGGGAAGAGAAAGGGGTCGGAGCATGCTCCGACCCCGTGCGCATCTCGCGAATGCAGCTCAGGCCGTTGCCGGGCGCGCAGGGTTGCGGAACGCTGATATGCTTTGGCGAACTCACCACGGGGGCAGGTCGCGACCTGCAGAAAGGGAGCGGGCGATGTTCGACTTCACCGGTCGGGTGGCGCTCGTCACCGGCGCAGGGGGTAACCTCGGCCGCGCCGTCGCCGATGCGTTCCGTGTGTCCGGTGCGAAGACCGTGCTGGTGGACCGTGACGGCAAGGGGCTGCAGAAGGTCTTCCCTGACCTGCGGGGCTCGTCGGATCACCTGCTTGCCGGGGACATCGACCTCATGTCTCCTGGCGGACTCGGCGGGGTCGCGGCCCAAGCGGTGGAGCGGTTCGGACGCATTGACATCCTGGTCAACACCGTCGGGGGCTTTCGGGCCGGTCAGCCGTTGCACGAGACCCCGATGGAAACGTGGGACCTCATGCTGGACCTCAACCTGAGGACCACCCTGGTGGCGGCGCGGGCGGTCATCCCGACCATGCTCGCGCAGCACTACGGCAAGATCATCACAATCGCGGCGCGCGCCGCGATCGTCGGCGCGGCCAACATGGCCGCCTACGCGGCGGCCAAGGCCGCGGTGCTGCGTCTGACGGAGAGCCTCTCGGCCGAGGTGAAGCACGCCGGGATCAACGTCAACTGCGTGCTCCCCGGCACGCTCGACACCGCGCAGAACCGCCAGGAGCGTCCGGATGCCGACTTCTCCAAGTGGGTCACGCCGGAGGCGGTGGCGTGCGTGATCCTCTTCCTGGCGTCCGACGCGGCGCGGGCGGTTCACGGGGCGGCGGTCCCTGCGTACGGGCTGAGCTGAGCGCGCGGGAGCTCGAACTGAGCGCTGCGGTGCTCCGGGACCGCGCAGGGGTTGCATCTACCAGCAGGGCTTTCATCATGTGGCATCTGCGAGTGCTGGCCCTAGAACTTGCCGCCGGAGCGGTTC
>JALHTD010000101.1 GCA_022865555.1 Thermoanaerobaculaceae bacterium
CAACTTGCCTTCTTCGTACGCGCCGGTGGGCACGTACACACCGAATTGGGCGATGTACTTGAGGTCGTTCTTCTTCCACACGAGCATGAGCGGGTACACCACGATGTCACCGAGGCCGGTCGCGCTGTCGTGCTGTGTGTACGTATTGCCGCCCGGTCCGGTGACCGTGCCCTCCACCTCCAGTTTCATGAACGGGATGCCGATGCCATACCCGTAGTCACCACCGAGCAGCTTGGCCTTCGTCTCGTGCAGGGCCAGCGGCGTGTCCACGTACGCCCGCGCGTGCATACCGAACACGATCTGCCCGTCCTTCGGCAGCGGCGCGGTTTTGGCGGCGCTTGCGTCGTAATACGTGAAGAAATTCGCCACGCCCCACGCGCCCGGCACCCCGGGCAGGGTGTCGATGAACGCCGCCATCGACCCCATGCCGTAGTGCCCGGCGCCTCCCTCCTCGGCGCGCACGGGCGGCGCGAGGCCGCCCCACAACACCGCCACGACCGCGGCAATCCCTACTGCTTTCGCAAGCCTATGTCTCATGGCAGCCTCCTTTCCGCACTCACTGCTTCTCGAACGGGAACACCCGCTTCCAGTCGGCCTTCATGTCCACCACCGTCCAGCCGCGGGCCTTGGCCTCGTCGAGACCCTTCTCGAGGCCGCCGATGCTGGCGCGGTCATAGGCCCACTCGCGCTCGGCATCGGTGTGGTGGACGTAGAGGCAGAAGCGCGGGCCGGGACCGGCGGCGGTCCACTGCATCATCTGCAGGTCGCCGTCGGAGTTGCCGAACGCCGCGACCGGGCGGCGGCCAACCTGCATCTGGATCCCGACCGGCTTGCCCGGGCCATCGTCCACGAAGTTGATCTCAGGAAGGCGGACGAGTACCGGTTTGCCGTCGCGCAGCTCGAACTTCATCTTGATGCTGCTGCCGATCACCTGCTCGGGCGGGATCCCGTAGACCTTCTCCGACCACGGGCGCATGAACTCGATCCAGCCGCCGGAGACGATGTACGTCTTGAAGCCGTTCGCCCGCAGGTAGGCGAGCAGCTCGAGCATCGGCTGGTAGACCATCTCCGTGTAGAGCCGCCCCGTCTTCGGATGCTTGGCGGTCGCGATCCAGTCGCTGACGATCTTCTCGAACTCACCGGTCGTCATGCCGGCGTGGGTCGCCATGAGCAATTGGACGACGGCGCGCTCGCCGCCCGCGAGTGCCGCCTTCACGTCCCCCTTGAGCAGCGAGGCAAACGGCTCCTGCGTCTGCCACTCGGGATGCTGCGGCGCCAGCGCCTTCACCCGGTCGAGCGTGAAAAGCGCCTGGAACGGCATCGGCTTCTCGGCCCACAGCGTGCCGTCGTTGTCGAACACCGCGATGCGCGCCGCCACCGGCACGAATTCGGGCGAGCCTTTCTTCGTCACCTTCGCGACGAACTCAACGATGGCTTTCTTGGCGCCCCCGTCATTCCAGGACGGCAGCGGGTCGGCTGCGACCGACTTTGCGGGGTCGGCTGCCCGTGCGACGTTCGTGAGCGCGGCTGTGATGAGGACCCCG
>JALHTD010000102.1 GCA_022865555.1 Thermoanaerobaculaceae bacterium
ACCGTCGTGTTTCTGGCGACGGTAGGCGAGGAGTTCGGCTACACGAATGCGTACTACGAGTGGATCACCGGAGCCTGGTGGGCGGCCACCCACGCGCACCCGGATTGGGCCGGCCGGGTCCGGGCGATGGTCAACCTCGAGACCATGGCGGTCAAAGGCGCTCCGCTCAACCTCCGCTCAAACCCGGAGCTGCGGCCCTGGCTGGAAGGACTGGCCTCGCGCCATCCGGCTCTTCTGCCCTACGGGTCCGAGGAGGTCATCCCCGTCAGCTCGTGGAACGACCAGTGGACGTTCACGGCCGCCGGCATCCCCACCGTGAAGCTCGGAACCTACAGCGACGAGTACGACAAGGCGTACCACACCAACTTCGAGACCTCGGCCCTCGTGGATTGGGCCTACCTCGCGAAGATCGCGATGTTCGCCTTCCGGGTCGTCGAGCGGCTCGACGACGGCCTGCTGCCCTACAGCCTCAAGGCCAGGGCCGATGACCTGGCGGCCGCTGTGAAGAAGGACGAACTATTTGCGGCCGGTGCGGACCCTGGAGCCGTCTCCCGCCTGGCCACCAGTGTCGACGCCTTCCGCCAGGCCGCGGCCGCGTTCGACCTGAGCGCCGGGACGATCCCGACCGGCACGATTGAATCGGCAAACAGAGGCCTTCTCGAGATCGAGAAGGCTCTCAACGCCGGCTTCACCGCGCTTTCGCCGGCGGATGACGACATCACCATCTATCCCCACCAGTTGGTGCTCAAGGACACACAAGGGATCAACGCGGCGCTCGCCGCCCTCAAGGCGGCCAAACCCGACGCGGCCGCTGCGCTGAAGGCGCTGGCCGGGACATCCCTGACACGCCTCGGGATTGTCTTCAGCTACCCCGTGTATCTGAAGCATATCGCACGGCTGGACCCCGGCTATGACCGCATTACCTGGGGCGCACAGGGGCAACTGCCCAAGCCGCTCGACGTCATGCCTCAGTACCGCAAAGTCCAGGCCGGCGATTACGCCGGGGCGATCGCGGAACTCGAGACCAAGCGCCGAACACTGGTCGGCGCCCTCGACCAACGTCTGACCGAGATGGCCGGCCTCCTCGAGCGGGTGACGCCGCGCATTGAGGGCCTACGGGGCAGCCAATAGGCCCTTGAATGCGCACGTACGGCCGGAATTCAGCCGTTCCGAACAACCTTTGGGTTGTTGAGGTCGTCGTCATTCCCGCGCACGCGGGAATCCAGGTGTGCGCGCACCCCTGCCCGTCGTCGTAGCGGCCACCGCGCTCACTGTCACTGCAAGGTCCCGTAGAGGCCCAGGCAGACCCGCCCCCGTAGCGACGCTGTCTGCCTCCGCGTGAGCGAGACCGCCGTGCCGACCAGTCGCACCGGAACTACTACCTGGCCGGCCTCACCGGCCGGTACGCAGGCCAGTTCCTGATCACCTCGAGGCCCTTCTCCAGGATCACGTCCCGTCCCGCGGCCACGTCGGCCTGGGTCGGCTCGACCTTCACCTCGGGCTCGATCCCGCTGCCGACGAACTCCCGTCCGTCCGGGTAGGAGTCGTGCTTGGCGCATACCAGGAGCCTGCCGCCCCCGGGCAAGCGCACGACCATCGGCTGGCCGGTGCTTCCTGCCGTGGTCCCACCTACCAGGACCGCGCGGTGAGCGTAGTCGAGCGGGACCAGGAAGTCCTCGGCGGAGCTCAGCGTGTCGTGCCAAGTGAGCACCACGAGCGGGCCGGTGTACACCCTCCCCGGAGCCGGCGAGATCACGCCCGGCTGCCCTTCGAACCACGCTTCGGGCTTGCCCCAGGCCCGGTCGGCTGCCAGGAGCATGCGGGTCTTCCACCGCGAGGTCGCAAGCGGCGTGTCGGTCAGGTGGGAGATCACACCATAGCCGACTGAGCTTTCCCCACCGATGTTGTAGCGGACGTCGAGGATGAGGCCGCGGAGCTTGGAGAGATCGAGGCGCTCGAGGGCGGCCGCGAACTCATCGACGGCCTTCTGCTCCTCGAAGGTGACGAGGCGGACGTACGCGATGTCGCGGTCCAGCATCCTGGTCTCGACGAGCGTGCTGAAGTCCCGGATGCGGTTGACGAAGACCGTGCCGTCGGAGAGCCTCGCGCTGCGGGTGAGGGTCACCTCGCGCTCCATGCCCGCGAGATCGCGCACCGCCAGACGAACGGTGGTGCCCCTGGGTCCGTCGAGCAGCCCGAACAGGCCGAAGGCGTCGCCCCAGTGGGCGGTGCCGCCGCGGTAGTAACGAAGCGCGTGGTCGGCGAGAAATCGGCGTATCGGCACGCCGTCGACCGCCGTGACCTCGAGCCCGGGCCGCATCGCACACGCGGCGATCTCCTCGTTGTCACCGACACGAGTGATGAGGATCTTGCCGCCCATTGATTCCAGCTCGATGGGCGGCTGCTCGAATCCGGCGAGGAGGCTCTTGGGGGGGCGCACGGTCGTGTGTCCGTCGTTGAGGAGCGCGACCAGTTCGGCCAGTGCGTCGTAGTAGACCTTGAGGTCCGGGGCGGCCAACACCCGGGGAATCGCGGCCTGGACGGCCGCGTCCCAGTCGAGCTGCGGGACCCGACTGAAGAAGGCGAACGAGTACTTGACCTCGGCCCAGACCTGCATGAGGCCCCAGAGCTTCTGCTCGGGGGTGCCTCGCCATTCTGCGGTGTCCTGGGTCGCGGCAGGCGCGTCCGCTGGCGTCGCCAGCACGCACAGTGCCATCACCAGCACCGATCCGACTCGCACGAGCCTCCTACTTGTCGTCCGCACGCTCCCTCCAAGGCTGTCTGGTCGTCTCGCTCAAAACGGCTGCTCCTACAGTCCTATACGCCATTTTCGGGGGCCTGGTTCTGGGAGATCTGAGACGAGCTCCGTACGAAAAAGATCTCCGCTCGTGATGGTCAGTCCAGCGCCGCGGAACGTTTTTTGAGCGGGGACTAGCGGCTCGAGGTGGCGACGGGTGATTCTTTGAGCACCGTGGCCAAGATGACGCTTACGGCGGTGAGCGCGATGAGCGCGAGCATAGAGCCGGTCATGACGCCACCCGGTGACTTGAACGCGTCCATGCAGAAGATGAAGATGATCCCCGAGACCTGACCCATCACAATCAGCAAGCTGTTGGATGTGCCCTCCGGTGCCGGGTGCGTGATCTCCGCCCCGTACTGGAACCCGATCGGCCCTGAGCTCAAGAGGAAGAAACCGAA
>JALHTD010000103.1 GCA_022865555.1 Thermoanaerobaculaceae bacterium
ACGCCCGCACCCGGGGGTGTCCGGGCCACTACAATCGGCCCGTGCCCACCTGGCTGGTCGGGACCAGCGGCACCTGGTACGACGGCTGGCGGGGGGTGCTCTACCCACCTGAGTTGCCGCGCAAGCGGTGGCTCGAGTTCTACCAGTGCGAGTTCAGCGTCGTCGAGCTCAACGTGACGTTCTACCGCACCCCGCGCGAGAACACCTACCTGGGGTGGGCCGCGGCAACGGGCCCCGAGTTTCGGTTCGTGCTCAAGGCGCCCAGGCTGGTGAGCCACCTGAAGAGGCTCGCCGGCTGCCGGCAGGAGCTGGCCCGACCGTAGCCGAGGCAAAACACCTGGATTCGAACCACGGCGGGCGGGGCAAGATCCCCGCCCGCCGCTGGTTCTGGTGCCCATGGCACGCTCGACCTACGAGCGTCGGCCGCCGGTGACGAGGACGTAGGCACCATCGCGGGCGAGTTCCTGCCCTCCTGTCGTCGGGCGAAGCTCCTCCCACCAAGTGTCGCTCATGATCATCCGGATCTCACCGTCCCGGGCGAGGATCTGCCGCACGCGGTCGCGCTCGGCCGGTGTCCGCGCGCGCAGGAAGACCGTACAGCGGCCGGTCGCCAGGTTCTGGGTGACTCGGTGGTTCATCTCCACCACGTGGATGGGGGCGCCGGGCGGGAGGCCACGCGCGGCCATGATCGCGAGGTTTTGCACCGGGGCGATGGAGGTCGCGTCGACGAGCTGACCCACCGAAATCAGGAGCACCGACCAGGCCAGCGCGCCGGTGATGCCGAGGACACGCACCGCTCGGAGGCCGGGGCCCCGCCGAGCCAGCAGCCAGGCCGACACGGAGCCCCCGGCGAGCAGCGCCGCCGCGAGGAAGAAACCCAGGCGGGGCCAGGGCCCTTGCGGGAGGTGCGCCAACTCCGGTGCGCGTTTGAGGATGTGCTGGCCCGCGAGAAGCGGCAGCCTCGGCAGCAGCGCGGGGAGCGTCGCGATGAGCAGCGAGAAGCCGACGCAGAGCACGACGGTGACATGCCAGCTGGCCCCGGGCTTCCGGCCGTCCCCGGTCAGGCTCAGGGCCACCACGATGGCAAGGGCCGGAACCGCGGGCGCGATGTAGTTGGGCAGCTTCGTGGCGACCAGGGAGAACCCCACGATGACCAGGAGCCCCCACACGGTCGCGAAGCTCCCGAGCCTCCTTGCCTCCCGGTCGGAGCGGCGGACGTGCAGGAAGGCCTGCGGGAGAAAGGCCGCGAACGGCAGCAGGCCCAGGGCGAGAACGATGAGGTAATAGAGAGGCGACCCCTGGTGCCCCTGCATCGGAGCCAGCAAGCGCCCGAGGTTGTGCTCCCCGAGGAACTCGGCGAGGAAAGTCGCACCCGCGGCGCGCCCCGTGAGTACGTAGGGGGGCAGCCCGACAACGAGCACAAGGGGCACGCCCCAGAGGATTCCGGAACGCCCCAACGCGCGACGCAGCTCACGTCGCACCAGGGCGTCGCAGAGGAGGATGCCCGCGGCGATCAGGGGAAACGCCGGGCCCTTGACCGCCAGGGAGAGACCCGTCGCCGCATAGCCGAGGGCCAGAGCTCGTCGCCTTCGGCGCAGGTCATCCTCGTCCAGGCCACGGAGGAAAGCCAGCAGCGCCACCGTCATTGCCGCGGTCAGGAGGGCGTCGAGAAGCCCGATCCTTCCGAGAGTGAACGGAAGCAGAGACGCCCCCGCGACCCAGACGGCCACCTCGGCGGCCTCCGGGTTGGCTCGTCGCGCCACCTCACGGGCGAGGAAGGCGAGCCCGGCCAGGAGCGCGAGGGCGCTCACCATGCGCGGCGCCACCGGGGTGAGGCCGAGGAGCTTGTAGAGCAGCGCGACGAGCCAATAGAAGAGGATCGGCTTCTCATAGAACGGTTGGCAGTTGGACACGGGCCGGAGCCAGTCGCCGGAGACCTTCATGTGGCGGGCGACATCGGCGTAGACGGCCTCGTCGTAGTCCAGGAACCACGGCGAGCCGAGGCCGGCCGCCAGGGCCAGGCCGATCACCACGATGGCGAGCCCGGGCCGAGGCACCGTGAGTGGCCGCGAGGTGTCCATGTACCCGAAGCATATCCCCCGTGGGTCCCGGCGGGCACGACCGGCGACGAGGGAACCCGGCGTCCGTACCGTTCAGCTTGCGGTGAGCGCCACGCTGCGCAGGGAGAGGCTGCCGTGCTGGAAGCCCTCGAAGAGCGTCACGACGCGGTCGTGCGCCCCGACCGTGCCCAGGACGACGAAGAGGGGCTCAAAGTGCTCGGAGGTCGGAACCGCGAGGGCGGCGTGCGGGGCACGGCCGGCGTAGTCGGCAATCGCCTCGAGGTCGAGCTTGGCCAGCCGATCCCGCACTCAGGGGTCGAAAGCCCGCGCCCAGTCCGGCGTCGGCGCCTCGTCCTCGTCCAGCGTGACGGTGCGCAGGTTGTGGACGATCCCTCCACTGCCGACGAGCAGGACGCCGCGCTGCCGGAGTGGTGCGAGCGCCCGCCCGAGGCGCAGCAGCTCCGCGGGGCGGGCCGGGAACGGCAGGGAGAGCTGGATGACGGGCACCGAGGCCTCCGGGAACGCCCAGCGGAGGGGGACCCAGACGCCGTGATCGAGGCCGCGGCTCGGGTCGAGCCGAGCGTCGAAGCCGGCCTCGGCCACCAGGTGTGCGACCTGGCCGGCCAAGTCGGGTGCCCCGGGTGCGGGGTAGGAGAACGCGTAGAGGGAGCGGTCGAAGCCGCCGAAGTCGTGGACAGTCTCCGGCCAGAGGCTCGACGTCACGCGCAGGCCGCCCCGGGTCTGCCAGTGCGCAGAGCTGACTACGATTGCCGACGGTACCGGCATGCCAACCCACAGGCGGGCAAGGGTTTGGGTGAAGGCCGTGTCCTGGATCGCCAGCATCGGCGAGCCGTGGGCGAGGAACCACGCCGGCAACGGCGTCGTCGTTTCCTGGGTTGGGGTTGTCCACGTCTGGTGTGGCGGCATGTGCTGTCTCCCGGTGCCGGGCGGGTTCGGTGCCCGGCACGTATCCGTCGCAATCGCCGGAATGTACCCGAATAATCCCACTCGCGGATTCCATTGCGAGGGCCCTGGCCCACGGCCGGGATCCGCTGTAGAATCGCTGCGCCATGTCTACCACACCGAACTTCCGAAGGGTCCCGAGGGACCGGTCTCGCGGCGGCATCGTGCTGATCCTCCTCGTCACGGTGGGAGTGCTGGTGCTGCTGCTCACCCTCTACACGCTCTTCACCCTGCACTGGAGCTACGCGGAGGGGGAGCGCGCGGGCATCCTTCAGAAGTTCTCCCGGAAGGGATGGGTTTTCAAGACGTACGAGGGGGAGCTCGCGATGTCGATCGTGCCGGGTGTGACGCCCACGATCTGGAACTTCAGCGTGCGCGACCGAGACGTCGCGGAGCGACTGAGTGCGGCGCTCGGCAAGCGTGCGGCGCTGCACTACACCGAGCATCGTGGCGTTCCCACCACCTGGTTCGCGGAAACGTCCTACTTCGTGGATGGCTTCCGCCTGGTGGAATGACCCAGGTACCAGGTACCACAAAATTGTCAATGGTGTATGCTTGCCTCTGGGAAGCAGACCGGGGACGGAGGCGAATCGATGCCGCGGCAGCCCAGAGTGTTTGTGCAGGGGGCGTATTACCACGTCTACTGCCGCGTTGGCCGTGGGGAGCCGATTTTCCGGGACGACGCCGAGACCGAGGCGTTTGTCGAGATTCTCAGAGACGTGAAGCAACGGGACGGGCTGACGGTACTTGCGTGGTGTGTTATGTCGAACCACTACCATTTGGCGGCGCGCTGCGGGCGGGTGCCGTTGTGGCGGACGATGCGGCTGATTCAAGGCCGCTTCAGTAAGGGCTTCAACCGCCGTCGGAAAGTGTACGGCCCGCTCTGGCAGGGTCGCTACAAGGCGAAGCTCGTGAGCGGCGAGCGGCACCTGCAGCAACTCATTGTCTACATTCACCTCAACCCATTGGGCGCCGGCGTGGTGAGGGATCCGGCCAAATACCAATGGAGCGGCCACAAAGAGCTCCTCGGGAACGGTGAGCTCGGCCTCGCAAATTCTGACGAGGCTCTGCTGGTCTTCGGTGATAGTCGAGAAGGTGCGCGCCGGGCGTACATTCAGGCTGTAGGAGCCGCAGCACGGGCACCGTGGCTCGAAAGGGAGCCAGGTCGGCTTCCCTGGTGGAGGCGCGGGGGGGCCGAGGAGGGGCTGTCTCTGGCGCAACAGGCGCCGAGGCTCGATGCGCTTGGGGCAAGCACCGGGCCGGAACGCCGTGCGTTGTCCCCGGACGAGTACGTCGTCGCGGCGGCGAACGCCCTGGACGTGGGCCTGGTTGCTCTCGCAGGCCCGCGCTCCGGACGTGAACTGACGCGGTTGCGCGAAATGGTGGCAGTGGTCGGAGTGGAGACCTACGGCGTCAGGGTCAAGGACCTCGCGAGCCGCCTCCGCAAGAACCCGGGCGTGGTGAGTCGGTGGGCCAACATGGGTGCCGAGCGACGGGTGCAGGACGATGCGTTTCATGAAAGGACCGAGCAATTTGAGGCCGATGTGCTGGCTTTGGCCACCTACTCCCCGACCGGGGAGAGCGACTTTGTGACCGGCGTCGCGAGTTCTTTCGTCGATTAATGCATTAATGTGGTACCTGGTACCTAGATGTTGCTCGCAGCGACGCGAGTGGGTACCCTGACCCGACGTGAGGAGCGAGAGGACAAACCGGCGAGAGTTCCGCCTCTATCGAGTGGCCAAGGCGCTCGGTCGCGTTACCCCTTTCTGGCTGCTACAAAAGGTTGGGGCCTTCCTGGGCGTTGCCTTCCTGCTGGTGTCATCGCGGAGGCGGACGGTTCTTGCCAACCTCAGGCGGGTCTTCCCGGACCGGTCCGCCGGGGCGCGTCTCGCGATCGCGCTGCGGTGCGCCGCGCACTTCGGGCGGATAGGGTTCGACTACATCAAGTGGGGACAGGTGCCGGCGGAAACCCTGGACAGGATGGTCGCCTGCGAAGGGATCGAGAACGTGAAGCGCGCGGTCGACATGGGCAAGGGCGTCTTCATGCTCTCGGCGCACTTCGGCCACTGGGAGGTGGTTTCCGGGTGGCTCGCGGTGCACGGCTTCCCACAGGCCCTGGTCTACCGACCGCTCGAGAACCCGCTCATGGAAGCGGAGCTCGCTGCGGCGAGGACCCGCTTCGGGAACACGCTGATTCCAAAGAGCGGGGCCACGCGGGGCATCTTGAAGGCGATCAAAAACGGTGGATTGGTCGCCGTTCTCCTGGACCAGAAGAGCGATCTCGAGCATAGCGTGATCGTGGAATTCCTCGGGATCGCGACGCCGACGACGCCGTCCCTGGCCAAGCTGGCACTCGCGACCGGTGCCCCCGTGGTTCCGATCTTCTCCTACCCGAAGGGGACCGGGTACACGTTCAAGATCGAGAGCCCCATTCTGGCCGAGCCGGGCGACACCGAGACGACGCTGACGCAAAAGTACAACGACGCCCTGTCGCGAGCCATCCTTGCCCGCCCGGAGCTCTGGTTCTGGTTCCACGACCGCTGGACCCCACGCAAGCGTCGCTCCAGGGCTCTCGAGAGCTACGAAGAGTGAGGCCCCGGGCGAGCGACGCGGCCGATCGCGAGGTAGATTCCAAGACAGATCCCGAAGTCGAGGAGCAGGCCCGGGTCCAGCTCAAAAGGTCTGTGCCGCCACCGCTCGGGCAAGCGCGGGGCGAGTAGCAGAAAATACAACGCGTTTCCCGCGACCACCGCCGCCAGCGCGCGCACCAACCTGCCCACGCCGCCCAGCTTAGGGCAGGACATCCCTCGCGTCACCGGCGTGCCCCCCGCTTGACCGCGCCTGCCAAGCTGGTAGCCTTCCGACTCGAGACCGGCGACAGCCGATGTCTTCTCAACCGCACCCCCGTCCCCCGACTCCCTCCGGCGTGCCGGTGGTGAGACCGCTCCGGCATGTGCT
>JALHTD010000006.1 GCA_022865555.1 Thermoanaerobaculaceae bacterium
ACGTGCTCGTCGGCTACCACTGGCCGGGGAACGTGAGGCAGCTCGAGAACGTGATCGAGCGGGCCGTGGTGCTGTGCCCCGGCGATGCCATCGACGCGGACCTGCTGCCCTCCGAGGTGCTCTCGCCTCAGCCGGGGCCGGCCACGCAACTCCCGGCCGACGGGCTGAACCTCAAGGAGGCGGTTAACGGCTACACGCGCTCCCTCATCGAGGCTTCGCTGGCGCGCTGCGGAGGTGTCCAGCGCCGCGCCGCCCAGATGCTGCGGGTGCGCCCCTCCACACTCAACGAGATGATCCGCAGGCTCGGCATCGCGGCGGCCGAGGAGGAGTGATCTGCGTTCCTGATCTCTCGCTCGCGGGAGGCCCTTTTTTGCCCCGCGGGCTTCGGGCCAGCCGCTCGGCGCCGCGGCGCCGCTACTTCTTCGCGGTGGCCGTGGCCGCGGGTTTCGGGGTGGCCGCCGGGGTCGGCTTCGGCCTGGCGAGGGAAGCCGGGTCGGCCAGCACGTCCCTGACCTTTGCGGCATCGACCGCGAGCCCGCCAGTGCGGCCGGCAACCGTCGCCACGTCCTCGCCCGGGCTTCCCCCCGGGTAGAAGGCGGCCTCCGCCGAGACGCCCTCACCCGAGAGCTTCACCCGGCCGAGCGGAGCGCCGGCCGGCTTGGGCCGGTCGAACGCCTTGACCACGAGGTCCGCGAGCGTCTCCAGACGAAGGCTCACCGCGTCGCCGTCCACCTCGGAGGTTCCGGTCTTCCAGATCCCGTCCTTGCGCTCGAGCGCGACCTTGGAGGCGCCGGCCTCGAGCTCCAGCCGGTCCACCGCCCAGCTGTCGAACTCAACCAGCTTCTTCGATCGCCAGTCGTGCCACGCGCCGGCCAGGCGCGAGACGGGCTTCGCGTCCACCCAGAATACACGCTCGCCCCGCTTGCACGCGACCTGCTTTCCGTCCTTGGCGTCGCGCTCGGCGCCGAAGTCGAGCGTAATCGGCGCGGCGTTTGCGCCCCGGCGCACGACGGTCACCCCAAAGCGGCGGGGCTCCAGGCCCAGCGCCTTGAGGTCGGGGGCGGTGTCCAGGAACTCCTTGATGCGGGCGCCGGAGATGTCAGAGATCACGCCCTCGGCGTGGTCGCGGTCCGCGAAGTCGGGCTCCGGTGCGGTGATCGTCCAGACCGAGCCGGTGTGAGCGAGCGCCACCTGCCCGCTCGGGGCCGTGACGGCCAGCGATGCTACGTCCGTGGAGTAGATCTGCGCCAGCTCGTCCGAGCGCCAGCCGGCGAGGTCCTTGTCGAGGTCGGAGGCGACGAACTTGCTCACCAGGCACACCGTGCCGCTGGCGGTGAGCGCGGCCCTCGAGTTGCCCAGCGGCATCTCGGTGCCCAGCTTGAGCGTGTAGGTCGTGCCGCCCTCGTCCTTCACGGTCACCGCAAGGCTCGGCTTGTCCAGGCCGTACTCGGCCAGTTTGACCTCTCCCTCCTTGAACGTCCGCTCGGCCTTGAGGGCGGAGAGCGAGTACAGCAGGCTCGACACCGCACCCTGGTTGGCCTGGTCGGCGAGCGGCGCCTTGAGCGCCCAGGCGTCCTTTTCCTTGACGAGTTCGAAGCGCCCGTGGGAGTTGGTTATCACGACGCGGCGCGCCTTGGCCTGATCGAAGCCGGCGAACAGCTTCCCCTCGCGCTCCCTGCGCTCGTCGGTGGTGGGCGCGTGGCGCTCGACCAGCACGATGTACGCGCCCAGGGCGAGCACCACCATCGCGAGCATCACCAGTCGGCCGATCCGCATGGTCCCCTCCTAGTGGCGGCGCCGCCACCACACGGCAACGCCCAGCGCGATCGCGAACACCGGCAGCCCGACCAGAGAGATCAGGAAGACCGTGCGCATCTGATTCGCGGACAGGAACAGCTGCACTTGCTCGGGCGAGCGCGGCGCGATGCCCAGGGCCTGCTCCTGCTTGGCCAGCCAGTTCACCGTGTTGAGGCCGAGGTTGACGTTGCCGGCGTTGGCGATCTGCGCGTTCGTCACGAACGCGGAGTTGCCGAAGACCACGAGCCGCCACCCCCGGTCCTTGTCCTTCTCCGACTGAGCGGCGACGCCCAGCGCCACCGGGCCGGGGGTGTCCTTGGCGTCCTTCTGAGCCTGCCCGGTCCTGAGCAGCAGGTCGAGGTTGGTCTCGCCCCACCCCTTGTCGGAGGTGGTGAGCAGGATCGTGGAGGTCGCACCCTGCGCGGTGGTCGTGGTCACGGAGCGCGCCACCGGGAGCAGCACGGCGAGGCCCTGCAGGCCGTCGACCGAGGGGTGGGAGCGGAAGTCGGTCACGTACACCGCCGACACGTCGAAGAACGGCAGCTTGCGGGCAGGGTCGATGACCAGGTCGTCGTTGACCTGGACGCCGTACGCCTTGACGAACTCCTCCAAACCGGAGGGCCGCTGCTGTGCGCCGAGCACGGGGTCGAGCAGCACGAGGGCGCGCCCGCCCTTCTCCAGGTAACCCGAGAGCGCGCTCTTTTCGGGGTCGGTGAGCGGCGTTCGAGGCCCGGCGATCACCAGCAGGTCGCAGTCGGCCGGGACCGAGCCCGACAGGAGCGTGGCCTTGGAGACCTCGAGGTTGTCGCGCTTGAGCAGCTCCCGCAGCTGCGACATCCCGTCCTCGCCGACGCTGTCCGGGTCATGCTCCCCGTGCCCGGTCACGAAGTAGACCTTGGGTACCTTCGGGGAGACCACGGCTAGGACGGCCGCGGTGAACTGCTCCTCACCCTTGAACCCCTTGAGCTTCGGGGGCTGCCCCATCTGCATCCCGGAGTAGTCGTAGTCGGCGAGCTGGTCGGAGGTGACGTACTTCTTCCGGCCACCCGAAGCAAAGACCACGGTGTTGGCGGCCGAGACCCCGAACTCCTGCGCGAGCTGCTTCGTGCGCAGCGGGTCGCGCTCGGGGTCGATGAACTCCACCTTGAGCTTGGGCGATACCGCCTCGTACCGGGAGAGCAGCTCCTTCGTCTCGGTGAAGAGCGGGGTGTTCGGGGTCATCAGAACCACGACACGCACCTCGTCCTTGATCCCCTTCAGGACGTTTTTGGTCTTGTCGGAGAGCGAGTAGATCTTGGAGGACGTCCAGTCACCGCGAAGGTAGTGGCGGTAGGAGAGCCAGTTCAACATGCCCACGAGGGCGAACGCCAGGATGATGCCGGCGGTGGTGCTCGATGCGACGGCGATTCTGTCCTTGCGCACGGCTCACCTCCCCTTGCTCGCTTCCAGCGCCTTGGTGGCGAGGAAGAGGAACAGCCCGGCGAGGCTCACCGGGTACACGACGTGCCGGGTGTCCACGATGCCGCGGGCGAAGTCGTCCATGGTGTTCCACAGGTTCATGTAGCCGAGGAGGCCCTTGACCGCCGTTCCGGTGGCGAGGTTCTCCACCAGCCCGAGGGAGAACACCACCACCAGCACCGCGAAGGCCAGGATCGCGGCGATGATCTGGTTGCGCACCAGCGCCGAGGTCAGCAGGCCGATGGACAGGAACAGGGACCCCAGGAGGGCGATGCCCAGGTAGCCGCTGACGACGGGGCCGTAGTCGCTCGTGGCGTGGCTCGCCAGGATCGCGACGTAGACGAGAGTCGGCGCCCAGAGGAACAGGTAGAACACCAGCGCCGCGAGGAACGTCCCTACCACGACCTGCCCCTCGCTGACCGGGGAGGTGAGCAGCACCTCCAGCGTGCCGGTGCGGCGCTCCTCGGCGAGCAGGCGCATCGTGATCACCGGGACCACGAAC
>JALHTD010000104.1 GCA_022865555.1 Thermoanaerobaculaceae bacterium
CTCAAGAGGTCCCGCCACCGAACAGCTCGGCCCCGGCTTCAATGTCTCTAGCCGAAGGGCGGGGGGTTCAAATCGCCCGGCGGGTGCCAGCGGCCATCCCTCCGGAAGCTGCGGGTACCGAGCGGGCGTGCCGCGGTGGGGTATCGCTGGCGCGGTGTCATGCGAACAGCGAGGGGCCTCACCGCGGAACGTCCCTGCTCGGTCGCAGCCGGAGGAGTCTCGGAGCGCAGCGAGCGGGGGCGAGCAAGCGACGAGAGGCCGCGCACCCGCCGGGCACAACAAAGGCCGTTACGCAGTGACAAAGAGGTAGCCGCCTCTGAGCCCGCGGGGCAAAAAGAAGCCTCACGCAATGAAGAACAGTGGCCTGGCCGCGCACCCGCCGGGCTAAACAAAAGCCGTCACGCAGTGACAATGGAAAACGCGAACTCGCCGGGATGCCAGAAGGTCAGAGCAGATCTGAGATGTTGGTCGTGACCACGGGGCCGGCGCCGAACGCCGCCATCTCGCGCGCCACCTGGGCGAGGTAGCGCTTTACGCCCTCGGTTCGCTCCACCGGAGCTGCCGGCCAGAGGTGGAACGAGGTGCCCTGCCGCCTGCGCGAGACGACCACGACCGGGTGCAGCGGGCGGCCGTACTCGACCACGACGCCGGCGACCAGAAGCGAGGTGCCGTCGGCCCCCAGGAAGCAACCCTCCACACGCGCCACCACGTTGCCCCAGCGCCACGGTCCCGTCGGGAGGTCGCGCGACGCCGCGGCGAGGTCCGCATCCCCGGCGCGGATCACGTGCGGCATCGGCTAGAAGGCGAAAGCCAGGCCGGCCGTCGCCGTCACGACGATCGGGTTGCCGTAGTTCTGCGTGCGGTGCATCTTGACCTCGGCGGTCAGCCGCCAGCGCCGCGAGAGCTGGAACCACTCGCCCACGCCGAAGTACCACCCGAAGCTCCACTGCTCGACCCCGTCCGGCGGGTTTTTCGCCTGGAGTTCCAGGCTGTAGTCGCCGATGCCTCCGGAAATCAGGGCCTGCCCGAATGTCCCCTTGAAGATGTAGTCGACCCCCACCGTGTACCCTCGCAGCTTGCCGGGCCAGCCCACGCCGTCGTAGACAGGTTCGTAGGGGACATCGGCGACCTGCAGCCGCACCAGCGTGTCCTCGTCCAGCGGCAGCGCCAGGAACGCCGCAGATGCGTCACCCGCGTTGTGCAGGAAGTTTTGATTCGGCGCCGTGGGCGCCTGCCAGGTCCAGCTCGTCCCGCCCGCCAGGCCCGCCCAGAGGATCTGGCCGCTGGCTACGCTCGCGCTTGCGAGGGCCATCAGCGTCGCGCACATCCACCGCATGGTCGCCTCCTGGCGAGAGTATACGGGGTCTGGCCGCCCGCCGTTGGTCACCGACAGGAAGCACAGCTGCTTCGAGCTCGTGATGGCTGGTACAATCCGCTTGCCGTGGCGACGCTTGCCGAGGCCCTGGCCCAGACGCTCCTCCCCTCCACCTGTGCGATCTGCGGGATGGTGCTGCCGTGGCGGGGGAGCCGCGCCGGGGTGTGTCCGACCTGCTGGGGCGGAGTCGTCCCGCATCCGGCTCCCGTCTGCCCGGCGTGCGGCAGCCCCGAGGTCGAGGCCGACGGCCCGTGCCTCGGGTGCCGGACCACACCGCCGCCCTGGCGCGCCGCCGCCAGCTTCGGCGCCTACGACGGAGTGCTCAGGGAGCTGGTGCTGGTTTTTAAGAGCCGCGGCAGGGACGAGCTCGCAGCCCCGTTGGCAGAGCTGCTTCTCGCCACCTGGCGGCGCGCGGGCTGGCCGCGGCCCGACGAGGTGGTCGCCGTGCCCATGACGTGGACCAGGCGCCTGCGGCGCGGGTACAACCAGGCCGAGCTCCTCGCGCACTCGCTCTCGCGCGAGCTGGGCGTTCCGGTCGTGCGCGCCCTGCGCCGGCGCGGCCGCGGCAGCCAGGTCGGCAGTGCCCGCAGCGACCGCCTGCGCCTCTCGGCCACGGCGTTCCCCGTGCGCCGTGCGGTCGCCGGCCGGGTCGTGCTGGTGGACGACGTGCTGACGACCGGCGCCACTGCGGCCGCGTGCACCGGCGCCCTGATGCGCGCAGGCGCCGCAGGGGTCCACGTCCTGACCATTGCGAGAACCCCACGACCCGGGAGGATTCCATGAGCGTGTTCGACTCTCTGGTGCGCACCACCTTGCCGATCACCCCGAAACCCATGCTGCACTTCTTCGCGCGCCGCTACGTGGCCGGGTCCAGGCTGGAGGACGCCGTGGCCACCGTGAAGAGGCTCGCCCAGCAGAGGTGCTGCGCCACCATCGACGTGCTCGGCGAGAGCGTCACCGAGAGGCAGCACGCCGTCGCTGCCGTGGCCGCCTACCACGAAGTGCTCGAGGCGATTGCGGCCGACTCGCTCCCGTCCCACCTCTCGCTCAAACCCACCCAGATGGGGCTCAACATCGACTACTCCTTCTGCCGCGACAACATCGCCTCCGTGCTGGAGCGCGCCGTCGCGAAGGGGATCTTCGTCCGCATCGACATGGAGGACTCGCCGACGACGGACGCCACGCTGCGCGTCTACCACGAGCTCATCGAGCGCTACCCGAACGGCACGGGCGTCGTGCTGCAGGCTCGGCTCCGCAGAACGCTCGCCGACGCCGCCGCGCTCGCGCGGGCGGGCGCAAACGTCCGCCTGTGCAAGGGGATCTACCTGGAGCCGCGTCCAATCGCCTATGAGGAGCGGGACATCATCCGCAACGCCTTCGCCCACGCGCTCCGTATCCTCATCGAGGGAGGCGTGTACGTCGGCATCGCCACGCACGACGAGTGGCTCGTCTGCGAGGCTCTCGCGATCATCCACCGGCTCGGCCTTGGCAAGGATCGCTACGAGTTCCAGATGCTGCTCGGAGTCGACCCCGAACTGCGCCGCATTCTCACGGACGCCGGTCATCGCCTCCGCGTGTACGTCCCATTCGGCTCCCACTGGTACCCGTACTCGGTGCGGCGGTTACGCGAGAACCCGACCATCGCCCGAGTGGGGCTGGAAGCGTTCCTGCGCGGCCGCATGGAGTCCTAGAAACAGGCAAGAGGCGATAGGCAAAAGGCACGAAAGAGGGTCGCGGGGTGCCGTCCCTTGTTGCCTATTGCCTTGTGCCTGTTGTCCGGGTGGGGGGAGGCTAGCGGCGAACCAGGAACTTGACCTCGTCGTTGCCACGAACGTGCTGCACGGAGACCACCAGCAGGCCCTGGCCCTTCTCGAGGCTGGGAATCGTGCCTTTCAGCTCCACGGCGCCCCTGTCGTCGCTGGTGCCCTCCGCGAGCTTGGCGGGCTTCATGACAGTCGAGAGGAAGCGCACGGCCGCGTGCGCGCCGGCCACCGGGGCGGCCCCGGGTGTAGTCTCGACGAACACCTGCAGCGAAAACGGCGCCCCGAACACCAGGTCGTCGCCACCGAGCACACGCAGCCGCACCCTCTCCTCGCGCTGCTGCTCCGCGAGCCAGTCGGCGATGACCTCATCGAGGGACTTCTCGGCCAGCCTCGCGGCATCGATGGGGCCGACCCCGAGCTTGGCGGTGGCCGGGGAGCGGCGCCTTACGGTCGTATCGCTCGCACCACCCACGGGAGGCTCGGTAAGCAGGTCGATGCGTCCGTTGCGAACTGCCTCCACGATGTTGCGGTGCTGCCGCTCCATCAGGATCTGGATCGAGGGCATCTCGGCCCCGGCGTCGAGCAGGTCCGAGTACTCCGTCCGCCTCGTGGCGAGGATCTCCCCCTTGACGTACACGAGGGACTCGATGAGCGGGTTGGCAGAGCCCCGATCCTCGGTCTGCACGTGGTAGGTCACACCATCGAAGTCGATGTCGGTGTTGAAACCGGTCAGCACAGGGAGCTCACAACCTCCACAACGATCGATGCTAGAAGAAGCGTGTCAGTCCTGTCAATTTGTCGCGGGACAACGTCGGCGGCAGAGCCTCGTCGAGAGCGCGCGAGCTGCAACGGCAAGCCCCTTCGGCTGGTGCTAAATCCCGATGGTAGACTCCGGCTGGCAGGAGAAGGTGCACCGACTCATCCTCTTCGACGTCGACGGGACGTTGCTGTCCACGAACGGCCAGGCCGGTGAGGCCCTCGGGATGGCCCTGCACGGAACGTTCGGCACTGCCGGCCCCATCGAGCGCTACTCCTGGGCCGGGAAGACCGACCCGCAGATCGTCTTCGAGCTGCTCGCCGAAGCGGGGATCCCGCGCGCTCGGGTCGAGCGAGGTCTCTCCGAGGTCTTCGACCGCTACTGCGCTCACCTGGCGCGGATGCTGTCCCCGGACAACACGCGTCCCCTCGCCGGCGTGCGCGAGGTCCTGGACGCCCTTGCCCGGCGCTCCGACGTAGCCGTCGGCCTGCTGACCGGGAACATCCGTCGCGGCGCGGACATCAAGCTGCACGCCGCCGGGCTCGGCGACAACTTTGCCGTCGGCGCCTACGGCTCGGACCAGGAGGATCGCAACCGTCTGGTGGCGGTCGCGCGGACGCGAGCCCTGGCGCTCTGGGGAGACGAGTTTCCCGGAACGCGAACGGTTGTCGTGGGGGACGCGGAGCCGGACATCCGCTGCGCCCGCGCAGGCGGCGCATATGCGGTTTCGGTGGCGAGCGGCAAGACCGCGAGAGAGGCGCTCGCGGCGCTGCAGCCCGACGTGCTCCTGGACTCGCTCGCCTCGCCGCTCGCGCTTCCGGCCCGTCTCGGGGCCGACGGGTAGCCCACCGGATGGACCGGATCCGGCCTCCGCGCCCAGAGGCAACGTGACCTGGAAACAGGAGGAGCGATGCAGGAGTTTTTGAAGTTCCTGGAGGGGGAGATCGAGAAGCTTCACGAGGCCCACACCTACAAGGTGGAGGTGCCTCTCGAAAGCGCCCAGGACCATCGAGTGAGGGTGGACGGCCGCGAGGTGGTCATGCTCACTTCCAACAACTACCTCGGGCTCGCCAACCACCCCCGCGTCCGACAGGCCGCGGTCAAGGCGGTGGAGCAGTGGGGCGCCGGGATGGGCTCGGTGCGGTTCATTTGCGGAACCCAGTTGCTGCACAAGCAGCTCGAGGAAACGATCTCGCGCTTCTACGAGACCGACGACACCATCCTCTACAGCTCCTGCTGGAACGCCAACGAGGCCTGCTTCGCGACCGTCACCGGCCCGGAGGACGCAATAGTCTCCGACGAGCTCAATCACGCCTCGATCATCGACGGGATCCGGCTCGCCAAGGCGAAGCGGTACATCTACAAGCACAACGACATGGCAGACCTGGAGTCGAAGCTCTCTCACGCACGTTCCGAGGGGGCGCGCTTCATCCTCGCGGTAACCGACGGCGTATTCTCGATGGAGGGGGAGCTGGCTCCGTTGCCGGAGATCATCGAAGCGTGTGAGCGCTACCAAGCTCTGCTCGTCGTGGACGACTCTCACGCCACCGGTCTGCTCGGCAAGCGCGGGCGCGGCACCGCCGAGGAGCTTGGCGTCGGGGGAAGGGTGCCGGTCCACACAGGAACCCTCGGCAAAGCGATGGGCTCGGCCATGGGCGGCTACGTGACGGGGCCCAGGGCCGTGGTGGACACGCTGCGACAGCGGTCGCGGCCGTACCTGTTCTCCAACTCGCTGGCGCCCGCGGTGGTCGGCGCCGCACTGGAGGCCTTCCGCATGGTCATGGAGGACCCCTCCCGCACGCTCGCCGTGCAGGCAAACGCCCGCTACTTCCGCGAGAAGATGGCCGCGGCCGGCTTCCGGATCCCCCACGGCATGCACCCGATCGTCCCGGTAATCGTCGGCGACACCGCGCTGGCGCTGGCCATGGGCAAGGAACTGCTTGCGCGGGGCGTCTACGTGTCCGGTTTCGGCTACCCCGTGGTGCCGCACGGCCAAGCGCGGCTGCGCGCCCAGGTCTCCGCAGCTCACACGCGGGAGGATCTGAACAGGGCCGTCGACGCCTTTGTGGCCGTGGCGAGGCAGCACGGCGTCGTCAGCTGACGCAGCCTGCTCCTTCTTTCACTGCGTGGCTTTCCTTTGCCCCGCGGGCCATGAGCGGTCGCCGTCCTCTGTTTCACTGCGTGAGGCTTTCTGTTGCCCGGCGGGTAGGCGGCCCTTTCCCCGTTCTTCACTGCGTGGGGCTTTTGCTTTGCCCCGCGGGCCATGAGCGGTCGCTCGGGCTGGGCCTCGAGCCCAGCCCTCCGACCCGCCTGCGCGTGCGACCGAGCAGGGACGTCCCGCGGTGGGGCCCCTCGCTGTTCGTACGAGACCACGCCAGCGACACCCCACCGCGAGACGCCCGCTCGGTTCCCGCACGCTCCGGCGAGATGGCTCCTGACGCCCCCGGGGCGGATCTCACCACCACACCCCGTTCGCCGCGGTCCTGCTCAACAGGTGTGGGGAATGTCTTTGGGCGGGCGGAGAAATTCCGCCGGTGCCGCGGGTGGCCGATCTCTCCGGAGCCCGCGGGCACCGGACGCGCGAGCCGTGTTGGGGAGACGGCGGCGCGGCTTCATGCGAACGCCGAGGGGCCCCGGCGCGGATCGCGCTCTCCGGTCGCGGGCGAAGGAGTCTGCAGGCGCAGGGCGCGGGGGCGCACAAGCCTGCAGCTGGCCACCGCGGCACCGGCAAAAAACAAGCCTCACGCAGTGAAACACAAAACCAAGGCCGCCCACCACCGTGGTAGCCTGCACCCATGAAGGCGTACCTCTCGCGCTGGGTGTGCCTGGACGTCGAGGCCAACTTGCGGCGCGCCGTCGAGGAGTCCAGGCAGGCCGCGGAGGCAGGCGCCTCGATCGTTGTGTTTCCCGAGGTCTTTCTGACCGGCTACACCAGGTCCGTGCAGCCCGAGCGTGTCCGGACAGCGTTTGCGGACATCTCGGGGTCCCACCCCCGGGTCGTCTTCGCCTTTGGCTCGTTCACGGAAGACCGCCACAACCGGATGACGATCTGGCGCGGCGGCGGCGAGGTCGCCCGCTACGACAAGGTCCACCTCTTCACACCCAACGAGGAGCCGAAGATCTGGGAGCCCGGCGACCGATACGTGGCGGCGAGGATCGACGACTGGACGGTCGGCCTCCTGACCTGCAACGACATCCGGTTCCCGGAGCAGGCCCGGGCACTCCGCCGTTCGGCCCGCTGCGACGCGCTTCTGGTCGTGGCGTGGTGGCCGTGGCGCAGGGACCACGTGTGGCGCACGCTGCTGCGCGCGCGGGCGATCGAGAACGGCCTCTGGGTCATCGGCTGCTGCGTTGCCGCCTCCGAGCACCCCGAGGAGCGCTTCGCAGGGGCAGGCAACCACGTCTTCGACCCCCACGGCGAACCGGTGCGCACGAGCGACGACCGCACGTACATCCTGGACCCTTCGCGCACCGGAGACCTGCTGGTGGACCCTCTCGAGACCTACCGGGCCATCGAGGAGGTGCACGTCTTCGAAGCCGCCCCGTAGCAGGCGCGGCCTCTCGCGAGGAGTTCGGCGGGAGCTCGACCTACCCGCCCAGCTCGTACTCGCCGGCCCGCTGGGTCTTCAGGTACATCTGTTCGATGAGGCCACCGTAGCGCTCGGCGATGATGCGCCGCCGGACCTTCATGGTCGGCGTGAGCTCACCCTCTTCCAGCGAGAGCTCTCGCGGCAGCACCGTGAAGCGGCGGATGCGCTCGTGCATGGCGAGTTCGGCGTTGACCTGCTTGACCGCCGCCGCCACCAGCGCCTCGGTCTCCGGGTGCTGGGCCATCTCCGCACGCCCCAGCCCCAAGATCCCCTTGTCCGTGAAGTGTGCCTCCAGGTTCTCGAAATTGGGAACAATGAGCGCCGTCAGGTACGGGAACTTGTCCCCGATCAGGACGGCCTGGGCGATGTAGGGCGTGGCGCCGAGCCGGCCCTCGACGGGTTGGGGCGCCACGTTCTTGCCGCCCGACGTCACGATGATGTCCTTCTTGCGGTCGGTGATGAAGAGGTAGCCGTCTGAGTCCAGGTAGCCGACGTCGCCGGTGTGCAGCCATCCGTCGCCGTCGATCACCTCCGCGGTCGCCTCGGGCTTGTTCCAGTAGCCGAGCATGATGTTCGGGCCGCGCGCGAGGATCTCGCCGTCGGGCGCGATGCGAACCTCGACGCCGGGGAAGACCTGCCCTACGGACCCGAGACGGTTTGCTTCCAGCCGGTTGGCTGCAATGACAGGAGCGGACTCGGTGAGCCCGTACCCTTGCAGGATCGGGATCCCCACGACGTCGAAGAACTCCGCCACCTGGCGGGCGAGCGGTGCGCCCCCCGAGATAGTGAAGCGCAGCCGGCCGCCGAATCGCTCCACGACCTTCGAGAAGACGCGCGAGCGGGCCACGGCGAACTGCCCGCGCGCGAAGGCGGAAGCGCGCTCGCCCCGCCACTCGGCGCCGCGCACCTCGCGGCCCACCCGCAGGGCCCACTCGAAGAGCCGCCGCTTGACGCCGCCCTCCTGCTGCACCTTCGAGATAATCTTGATGTACGAGCGTTCGTACAGTCGCGGCACCGAGACCATGATCGTGGGCCGGATCTCGGTGAGCTGCGAAGGCACCCGCTCGATTGACTCGACGTAGTTGATCTGCGAACCGCGGTCGAAGAATACGTAGTCCACCGTGCGCTCGAAGACGTGAGAGAGAGGCAGGAACGACATGCAGATGTCACGCTCGGTGATCGGATAGAGCGGCCGCACGGTGTTGACCTGCGAGATGAAGTTCCGGTGCGAGAGCATCACGCCCTTCGGCTCGCCGGTGGTGCCGGACGTGTAGATCAGGCTCGCCAGGTCGTCTCCGCCGAGTGCCGGCGGCTCGGGCCACTTTCGCGACGGCGGCAGCGTGAGGTCCTGCAAGCACTCCAGGCCCTCGGCCAGCCCGCGGTCGAGCCCGACGACCCGGACACCCGGCAGGTCCGAGGCGGCGTCGAGCGCGGTGCGGGCGCGCTCCCGACCCGACACCACCAGCATCTTGGACTGCGAGTCCCCGACGATGTAGCGCACCTGCTGCTCGGGCAGGGTGGCGTAGAGGGGAACGGGTACCGCACCGAGGATGTGGCACGCGAAGTCCAGGATGTGCCACTCGGGGCGGTTCTCCACGAAGAGCGCAACACGGTCACCGGCCGCCACGCCTGCACGCGACAGGCGGGCCGCGGTCTCTCTGGTTGTGCGCTCGAACTCCTTGATGGTGTAGCTACGCCACGCCTTCCCGGCTCGGATACGCAGCAGCTCCTTCCGCGCAGGGTAGGCTTTGACCACGAACTCGAAGAGGTCCCGAAGGGTTTCCATGTGAGCTCTCCAAAGATGCTGACGGTGATTGTACGGCCCGTGCTGGCTCTGCACAACAGCCGGAAGCCGCCATAATAGCCAGGTGGGACAACCCCGTCTCGCGGTGAGGCTTGCGTATCTCGGAGGGGCCTTCGCTGGCTGGCAGCGCCAGACCCACGCCCGCACCGTCCAGGGGGTGCTCGAGCAGGCGCTCCAGGTCCTTTACCGGCAGCCGGTCCGGGTCGTGGGGGCCGGGCGAACCGATGCCGGGGTGCACGCGGCCGGCCAGGTCGCACATTTCGACCCCCGTCTACCGATTCCGCCCGCCGGTGTCGCCAGCGCTCTCAACAGCCTCCTTCCGGGGGACGTCCGCGTGCTGCGTGTGTGGGCCGTGCCGGCGGGGTTTCACGCGCGCCGATCGGCGGTCGGCAAGCGCTACCGCTACCGGCTAGCGTGGGGCGCGACGCTTCCGCCCTGGGAGGCCCTCCGGCGCTGGCACGTGGGCCATCCGCTCGACGCCGGGGCCGTGGTGGCGACCCTCGCTCGTGTGACGGGGACGCACGACTTCGCCGCGTTCGCCCTCTCGGGGCACTCGGGCCACGGCGCCCGCGGGACCGTGCGCACCGTCACGCTCGCCAACCTCGTCGTGCACGGCCGCAGAGTCGACATCGTCCTGGAGGGTGACGGCTTCCTGCGCGGCATGGTGCGGCGGATCGCCGGTGCTCTGGTGGAGGTCGGTCGTGGGGCGCAGCCGCCGAGTTGGTTCGCGGCTCTGCTGAGGGACCGGAACACTCGGCCACCAGCTCCGACCGCGCCCCCGCACGGCCTCACGCTCGAGCGGGTCTTTTACGGCAGCCGACAGCACACAGCCGACAGCTGACAGTCTGACCTGAGGAGCGCACCGGGGCCCCGGCGTTCTTACGACGTTCGGTGCGCCACTCGCGTTCCGTGGAAGCCGCGCCGGCAACTGGGTTGGCGCGGCAGCTGTGAGCTGTCAACTGTCAGCCGTGGGCTTGCTTTCTACGTGTTAGACTGCCCGCGCCGATGAAGGACCTCGATCGCCTCGCCGCACCAGGCACGCCGGAGCGCGAGCTCGTGGACCGCCTCACACCGTCCTCCCTCCCCCGCCACGTCGCGATCATCATGGACGGCAACGGGCGCTGGGCTCGGCAGCGGGGCCTTCCACGCGTCGAGGGGCACCGTGCCGGTATTCGCGCCGTCCGCGACACGGTGGAGGCGGCGGCCAGGCTCGAGCTCGAGGCGCTCACGATGTACGCGTTTTCGACGGAGAACTGGAAGCGGCCCCGGTGGGAGGTTCGCACGCTCATGGCCCTGCTCAAGGAGTACCTGGCCAAGGAGCTGCGCACCATGGTCGACAACAACATCCGTTTCCGCCCCATCGGCCGTCTCGGCGAGCTCGAGCCGGAGATCCAGCAAGGGTTGGCCCAGGCGGTCGAGCTCACGAGCAAGAACACCGGCCTCACCTTCCAAATCGCGCTCAACTACTCCGGCCGGTCGGAGCTGGTGGACCTCGTGCGCTATGCGGTGGCTGCAGCGCACTCCGAGAAGCTTTCGCCGGACACCATCGACGAAGAATGGGTCGCCGCCCACCTGACGACGGCAGGGATGCCCGACCCCGACCTCCTGATCCGCACCTCCGGCGAGCTGCGCATCTCGAACTTCCTGCTCTGGCAGATCGCCTACGCGGAGCTCCACTTCACGCCCGTCCTCTGGCCCGACTTCACCACCCGCGACCTGATCCAGGCGGTGGCCGACTTCGCTCGCCGGGAGCGCAGGTACGGTGGGGTCGTCGAGGGTGGCCACGACAACACCGAGGAGGCCGCCGAGTGAGGGGGGCACGAGAGGTCACCGCGTTCGCTCTGCTGCCGGTGGTCCTGCTTGCGATCGTCTTCTTGCCCCCCTGGGTCTACCTCGCCATGGTGTGGGTGATCGCCATGTTCTCCGCGTGGGAGCTGCTGGCGTTGTTCCGCCGTCTCGGCCAGCCCGCACCGCAGGCGCCCACGCTCGTGACCCTGGGGGCGCTGCTCCCCGCCTTGTGGCTCGGTGGCCTTCCCCGGGCGGGAGCGGTGCTCGCCCTCGCGTTGCTCGTTGTGCCCATCGCGTACCTGCTCGGGCGCTACCCGATCCAGGGCGCCGCGGCGGGGATCGCCGGCGCCACGTTCACCGTTGTCTACTTCGTCGTCACCGGCGGCGCGATGGGGTTTCTGCGCACGCTGTTCCCCGGCACCATGGGCGTCAAGGTGCTGCTCTTCCATTGCCTGCTCATCTGGGGGGGCGATTCCGGCGCCTACTACGTCGGCAGCCGCTTCGGCAGGCACAAGCTCGCTCCGGTCGTGAGCCCCAAGAAGTCGTGGGAAGGGATCGCCGGCGGAGTCCTCGGGACGTTCTTCGGCCTGTGGTTCTGCCGCACGCTGTTCTTCCCTGAGCTGCCGCTCCCTCTCGGCCTCGCGATCGCCACCGCGCTGTCGGTGCTGGCGCCGGTCGGCGACCTCGTGGAGTCGCTTTTCAAGCGGGACGCAGGCGTCAAGGACTCGTCGGATCTGCTGCCCGGACACGGGGGCTTTCTGGACCGCAGCGACTCGCTCTTCTTCGCCGCCCCGTTCGTGCTGGCCCTCTTCATCCTGTTCGGGCTGTTCGGGGCCCCGGTTTGAAGCGCCTGGCGATCCTGGGCTCGACCGGCTCCATAGGCACCGCGACCCTCGACGTTGCGGCACGCTTCCCGGACAGGTTCGCCGTGGTGGCACTTGCCGCCGGCCGCAACGTCGAGCGCCTCGCGGAGCAGGTTCGGACCTGGCAACCCCTCCTCGTCGCTGTCGCGGAGGAGGTAGACGCGGCGAGGCTGCGGAAGGAGTTTCCGCGGCTCGAGGTGCTGACAGGACCCGAGGGGCGCGAGGCGGTGGCCACTCATCCAGCGGCGACCACCATCGTGTCCGCGTTCGTCGGGGCCGTCGGCCTCGTGCCGACGTGGCGCGCGCTCACCCTGGGCCGGGAGGTGGCGCTCGCCAACAAGGAGACGCTGGTCGCTGCCGGGGAGCTGGTGATGGCCGCGGCCGCCGCGAGCGGTGGGAGGGTCTTGCCGATCGACTCGGAGCACAACGCGCTGCACCAGGCGCTCCGGGTCGGCCCGCCGGACGCCGTGCGCCGCCTCATCCTCACGGCCTCGGGCGGCCCCTTCCGCACCTGGGCCGAGGAGGACCTGAAGAAGGCGACGGTGGATCAGGCGCTGGCGCACCCGACCTGGCGGATGGGGGCGAAGATCACCATCGACTCGGCCACGATGATGAACAAGGGGCTCGAGATCATCGAGGCGCACCACCTGTTCGGCGTGCCCGAGGAGCAGATAGCCGTGGTCGTGCACCCGGAGAGCCGGGTGCACTCGCTCGTGGAGTACGTCGACGGAACGCTGATCGCGCAACTGTCGGTCAACGACATGCGCTTCCCCATCCTGTACGCGCTGTCCTGGCCCGAGCGTCTCCCATCACCCCTCGGGTTCCTCGACCTCGTCGAGGTCGGTGCCCTCCACTTCGCGCCCGCCGACGAGCGGCGCTTCCCCTGCTTGCGCCTGGCTCGCGAGGCCCTGCGCGCCGGCGGCACGGTGCCCGCGGTGCTCAACGCCGCCAACGAGGTCGCGGTTGCCGCATTCCTTGCCGAGCGACTGCCGTTCACCGGGATCCCGGAGGTGGTCGAGGCGGCCATCGCGCGCGAGACGTCGCGGGAGCACAAGCTCGCCGTGATGGAGGACGCCCTGGCGGCGGACGAGCGCGGTCGCGCCTGGGCCGGGGAGTTGGTCGCGAAATACGTCTCCGGTGTCGCCGGTTCCCAGTGAGGATGCAGGTGGTGCAATGCTCATAAACGTCTTCTCGCTGGTCGTCGTGCTCGGTGTCCTGGTGTTCATCCACGAGGGGGGGCACTTTCTCCTCGCGCGGGCGCTGAAGGCACGGGTCAGCGTCTTCTCCTTCGGGTTCGGGAAGCGCCTTTTCGGCGTCGAGCGCAGCGGCACCGACTACCGGATCAGCCTTATCCCGCTCGGCGGATACGTTCGCATCCACGGACTCGGCCCGGACGAGTCGGACATCGTCGCGAAGGAGGGTGGGGTTTCCGAGCCGCTCCTCCCACGCTGGCGGCGGACGCTGATCCTGCTCGCCGGCCCGGCCGCCCACGTGGTCGGGGCGGTTCTCTTCGTGGCCCTCGCCTTTGTCGTGGGGATGCAGGTGCCCGCGTGGCAGGACCAGCCCCCCGAGGTCGCCTGGGTGGACCCCGGGTCCCCCGCTGCGGCAGCGGGCGTCAGGGCCGGGGACCTGATGCTGTCGGTGGACGGCAAACACGTACGAAACTGGCGGGAACTCGACATGGCCACCCTCGGCTCGCCCGGGCACGCGCTCGTCCTACGCTTCCGGCGGGACGGTCTGGAGCACGTGGCCACCCTCACGCCCCGCGCCGTGACCCGCTACGAGGTGGGTTACGCGGGGCTTGCGCCCCCGATCCCGGCCGAGGTGCCGGGCGTGCTTCCCGGAAGCCCGGCGGAGAAAGCAGGTCTCCGCGCTGGGGACCGCATCGTCGCGGTGAACGGCGAGACCGTGCGGCACTTCTACGACGTGATGCGGCTGGTCGGGGCGAGCCCCAACCGCGAACTCACGCTGACCATCCTCCGGGGGGCCGAGACCCTCACTGTGGCCGCCACCCCGCGCGACGCGGGCGGACAGGGCAAGCTCGGCATTCCGGTGCCCACCTCCACCGTCCTCAAGCGCCTGGGTGTTGCGGAAGCGTTTGCCGAGTCGGTACGGGAGAACGTGCGAATGGCGCGGGAGACCTTCGTGGTGATCGGCCGCATGCTGAGCGGCCGCACTTCGCTGCGCCAGATGTCCGGGCCCATAGACATCGCACGCTTCTCGGGAGAGGCGGCGCGGACCGGGACCGTCTCGTTCATCTGGCTGCTCGGCATGATCTCGCTGCAGCTGGCGATCTTCAACCTGCTCCCGATCCCGGTCCTGGATGGTGGCCACCTGGCGGTGATCGGGGTCGAGTCCGCGCTTCGCCGCGACTTCTCCGAGCGTACTAAGGAACGCATCATGAACATCGGCTTCTGGCTGATCATCACCCTGGTGGTCGTGGTCCTCTACAACGACTTGGCCAAGAGCTTCCCGGCTCTCGACCACCTGATCCCCGGTCGCGCCAAGTAGAGCTTTCGCGGCGCTGGCGTTTTTTGTCACTTCCTGACGGCTTTGTTTTGCCAAGCGGGTGCGCGGCCAAACCACTCTTTTTCACTGCGTGAGGCTTTTTCTTGCCCCGCGGGTTTTCTTTTGCCAAGCGGGTGCGCGGCCCCTCGTCGC
>JALHTD010000105.1 GCA_022865555.1 Thermoanaerobaculaceae bacterium
CGCCCTGGGACAATCCGGCCGGCTACGAGAAGCACAATCCCGTCAACTTCGTGAAGAATTGGAAGACGCCCATGCTGGTGATCCACGGGGCCCAGGATTTCCGGGTGGCCGATACCCAGGGGCTCGGGACGTTCAACGCCCTGCAGCGACGCGGCATCCCCAGCAAGCTGCTCTATTTCCCCGACGAGAACCATTGGGTCCTCAAGCCGGCCAACTCGATCCAGTGGCACGAGACGGTCATGGGCTGGCTGGACCAGTGGCTGAAAAAATAGGCTTGGGGCTTGAGGCCTGAGGCTTGAGAAAAAGCGGGGGAGGGAAGGCCCTCCCCCGCACTTTTCTTGAGGCTCAAAAGGTCGGGGCAGGCATCACCAGGGCCTTGGTGAGGAACGCCAGGCGGTCGGTGGCGTCGCCGATGAGCTTCGCGGTGGGCCTCCCTGCGCCGTGCCCTGCCCGCGTCTCGATGCGGATCAGGATCGGGTTGGCGCACCCCTGCGCCGCCTGCAGCGTCGCCGCGTACTTGAAGGAGTGGGCCGGGAACACCCGGTCGTCGTGATCTGCGGTGGTGATGAGCGTGGGCGGGTAGCAGGCCCCCGGCTTGATGTTGTGCAGCGGCGAGTAGGCTCGCAGCGCCGGGAACATCTTCGGGTCGTCGGAGGAGCCGTATTCGGAGGCCCACGCCCAACCGATCGTGAACTTCTGGTAGCGGAGCATGTCCATCACCCCCACCGCCGGGACCGCGGCGCCGAAGAGGTCGGGACGCTGGTTCAACACCGCGCCCACCAGCAGGCCGCCGTTACTGCCGCCGTAGATCGAAAGCCTGTCGCGGGACGTGTAACGCTTTGCGATCAGCCACTCGGCCGCGGCGATGAAGTCGTCGAACACGTTCTGCTTGCGTTCGAACATCCCGGCCTGGTGCCACTCCTCTCCGTACTCGCCGCCGCCGCGGAGGTTGGCGAGCGCATAGACGCCCCCCATCTCCATCCACACGAGGTTCGACACAGAAAAGCTTGGCGTCTCGGGGATGTCGAAGCCGCCGTACGCGTAAAGCACCGTCGGGTTGCGGCCGTCGAGCCTGAGGCCCTTGCGGTACGTGAGGAACATGGGGACTCGGGTCCCGTCCTTGCTGGTGTAGAAGGCCTGCGAGGTCGCGAACGCATCGAGATCTGCCTTCACGCGCGGCTGACGGAAGACCGTGCTGGTGCGCGTGGCCACGTCGAAGCGATAGACCGTCCCTGGCGTCGAGAAGTTCGTGAAGGAGTAGTAGGTCACGGCATCGGTGCGCTTGCCGCCAAAGCCGCGGGCGCTGCCGATGGCCTGCAGCTTCACGTCGCCCAGGGGTTTGCCGTCCATGTCGTAGAGCAGTACGGCGCTCGACGCGTCACGCAGGTAGCTGGCGATGAACGTGTCGTGGACGAGGGAGACTCGCTGCAGAGAGTCCTTGGTCTCCGGGATCACCTCGCGCCACGCCGAGCGCTCGGGTTTCCGGATGTCTATCGCCACGAGCCGGCCCCTCGGGGCCTGTAGGTCGGTCCGGAAGAAGAAGACCGGCCCGTCGTTGCCGACGAAGCCGTACTGGGCGTCGAAATCGGGCAACAGCTCGACGATCTTTGCGTCCGCAGCGGCCAGGTCCTCGTAGAACACCATGTTGCGGCGGTCGGTCCCGACGTGCACGGTGATGATCAGGAAGCGGCCGTCCTCGGTGACCTCGGGGCCGAACTGCCATTCCTTGTGGTCGTCGCGCCTGTAGACAATCGGGTCTTCGGACTGTGCCGTGCCCAGCCTGTGGTAGCAGAGCTTCTGGAAGTAGTTTGTCGCCTTGCGCTCGGCGCCCGCCGGCGGCTGGTCGAAGCGCCCGTAGAAGAACCCTTTGCCGTTCTTGGTCCACGCCGCATCGGTGAACTTGGTCCACTCGAGGCGGTCATCGGCGTCCTTTGCGGTCGTCACGTCGCGCACGCGCCACTCCTGCCAGTCGGAGCCCGCCGTCGAGAGGCTGTAGGCCAGCCACCGCCCGTCGTCGGAGACCGAGGTCGTCGAGACCGCGATCGTTCCATCCTTGGAGAGCGGGTTGGGATCGAGGAGGACGCGTGGCTCGGCGCCGTCGGAGTCCAATACGTACCACACGCTCTGCGCCTGCAGCCCGCTGTTGCGGCTGAAGAACGCCCGCCCGCCCTCGACGAACGGAACGCTGTAGCGCTCGTAGTCCCAGAGCTCGGTCAGCCGCTTCCGGATCGCCTCGCGGCCGGGGATCGCCTCGAGGAACGAGAACGTGAGCTTGTTCTCCGCCTCGACCCAGGTTTGGGTCTCCGCCGAGTCGAGCTCCTCCATCCAGCGGTACTGGTCCGCAACCTTCACGCCGTTGTAGTCGTCCACCACCGGGCCCCTGGGGGCCTCGGGGTAGGCGAGCCGGGCGGTTGCCGGTGGCTTGGGGGCGGTCCTGCAGCCCAGGAGCAGCGCGGCGAGCACCACGCACGAAAATGCCGGGTGGGTCTTGATCATTGGCGGTTCTCCCTGGCGCCGGCCAGTTCTGCAGGACGGCGCGCGACTATATCCTAAGCTGCTCCCGGCCGCCGGAGCCACCGGCGAGTACCCCCGAGGGCACGCCGCCGCGCAATGCGGAGGCTACGAGCGCGCTTGACAGAAGGGCGTTCCTCGCGGTAGGATCTCACCCCTTCGCGAGTAGAGGTATGCCTCGTGGAGTTTTCGTCAAGCGAGTGGAGAGCGAGATGAAGACGTACGTGCCTAAAAAGGGTGAGATCCGCCACGACTGGTTCGTGGTTGATGCGGCGGACGTCGTGCTGGGACGGCTGTCCACTGCCGTGGCCACGCTGCTGCGTGGGAAGCGCAAGCCGACCTTCACGCCGGGGGTGGACACCGGCGACTTCGTGATCGTGGTGAATGCCGGGCGGGTGAAGCTGACCGGCAACAAGTGGGATGACAAGCGGTACTACCGGCACTCCGGCGACCCGGGCCACCTGAAGCAGGAGACGGCCCGGGAGTTGCGCGAGAAAACGCCGGAGCGCATCGTGCGCTTCGCGGTCTGGGGCATGCTGCCAAAGAACCGCCTGGGCCGGGCGCTGTTCAAGAAGCTGAAGGTGTACGCCGGGCCCGAGCACCCGCACCAGGCTCAGCAGCCGCAGGCCTTCAAGGTCGAAGGGTAAGGAGAGAAGCCGTGGCGAGCATCCAGTACTACGGGACCGGCCGACGCAAGACCGCCGTGGCGCGCGTGTACCTGCGTCCGGGGACCGGCAAGATCACGGTCAACAAGCGTGACTTCGAAACCTACTTCCCCAACCGCGTGCTCAAGATGATCATCCGGCAGCCCCTGCTGATCACCGAGAACGCCGAGAAGTTCGACATCCTCGTCAACGTCTCGGGCGGCGGGATGAGCGGCCAGGCCGGCGCGATCCGGCACGGCCTCTCTCGCGCCCTGCTCGAGTTCAACCCGGAGCTGCGTCCCAAGCTTAAGAGCGCGGGCTTCCTGACGCGCGACGCCCGCGAGGTCGAGCGCAAGAAATACGGGCAGCCCAAGGCGCGGCGCCGGTTCCAGTTCTCCAAGCGTTAGGAATCAGAAAGCCGAAAGGAGAAAGGCTCTTGGCTTCCATCTCAATGAAAGAGCTGCTCGAGGCTGGCGTCCACTTCGGTCACCAGACCCGGCGCTGGAACCCGAAGATGCGTCCGTACATCTTCGGCAAGCGCAACGGGATCTACATCGTTGACCTGCAAAAGACGCTGCAGCTCTTCGAAGAAGCCTCCAACTTCGTCCGGGGCGTCGTGGCCTCGGGCGGAACCGTGCTGTTCGTCGGCACCAAGCGTCAGGCGCAGGACGTGGTGAAGGAGGAGGCCAGCCGGTGCGGCATGTTCTTCGTCGCAAACCGGTGGCTGGGCGGCACCCTCACCAACTTCGTGACCCTGCGCCGGTCGGTGGACCGGTTCAAGGACGTGGAGCGCCAGCTCGCCAATACGGACACCCAGATCACCAAGAAGGAGCGCGTCCACCTGGAGCGCGAGCGCATCAAGATGGAGAAGAACCTCGGCGGCATCCGCGACATGGAGTCCCTGCCGGACGCGTTGTACGTGATCGACACCAACCACGAGCACAACGCTGTCCACGAGGCCAACCGCCTTGGAATCCCGGTGGTGGCGGTGGTGGACACCAACTGCGACCCCGACGTCGTGGACTACCCGATCCCGGGCAACGACGATGCCATTCGTGCGATCAAGCTCTTCACCGCCCGGGTCGCGGACTCGGTGCTGGAGAGTCTGGCCATGGTCGAGGGCCGCAGCCAGGCGGAGGTCGAGCTCGTTCGGGCGCCCGTCCCGCCGGTCGAGGTGGCCGCCCCCGAGAAGCCCGAGAAGCCCGAGAAGCCCGAGAAGTCCGAGGAGGTCGAAGAGGCGGCGCTGCCCTCGCTCGAAGAGACGTTCGAGGAGTACGACGAGGAAACGGAGCAGTACGAGAAGCGCTGAAAGGTTTTCCCTAGCCACAGCGAACAACGGGCCAGGGGCGATGCGCTTCCTGGCCATTTTCATGGAGGGTTGAGATGGCGATTTCTGCTGTCAGTGTGAAGGAGCTTCGCGAGAAGACGGGCGCCGGGATGATGGACTGCCAGCGCGCCCTGCAAGAGGCCAACGGCGACATGGAAGAGGCGGTCAAGATCCTGCGCAAGAAAGGCTTGGCGGCCGCTGCCAAGAGGGCTGGCCGTGCCGCCAAGGAGGGCCTCGTCGCGATCGCCGTGACCGAGGGCAACGGGCGCGGGGGCATGGTCGAGCTCAACTGCGAAACCGACTTCGTCGCCCGCACCGAACAGTACCAGGCCTTCGCCCAGGCGATCGCCGACCAGGTGGTGGCCGACGGCACCGGCGACGTCGAGAAGGTCAAGGGAACCCGCTACCTCGGTGACCCGCTTCACACCGTGGCCGACGCGATTGCAGCGCAGATCGCCACGATCGGCGAGAACATCCTGCTCTCGCGGGTGGGCTTTCTGGCCGCGGGTCAGGGCATGCAGATTGGGTCCTACCTCCACATGGGCGGCAAGATCGGCGTGATGGTCGAGGTTGCCGGCGCGGCCGACGAGGAGACCGTCAAGGACGTCGCGATGCAGGTGGCGGCCGCCGAGCCGCGCTACGTGTCGCGCGAGGGCGTGCCGGCCGAGGTCGTCAAGGAGGAGCTCGACATCGCAACGGCGCAGGCCGCGAGCTCGGGCAAACCCCCACAGGTGATCGAGAAGATCGCCCAGGGGAAGCTCGGCAAGTTCTACGAGCAGGTCTGCCTGGTGGATCAGCCCTTCGTCAAGAACCCCGAGCAGAAGGTGTCGGACATGCTCGCCGCGCGCGGCGGGGTGGCAGTGAAGAGCTTCCTCCGCTTCAAGCTGGGCGAGGGGGCGGGAGCCCCGGAATAGTGAGCGGCGCCACCGTGTACCGGCGCATCGTGCTCAAGGTCTCGGGCGAGGTCCTGATGGGCAACCAGCCCTTCGGGATCGCGGCCGAGGTCCTCCCCCAACTGGCCTCCGAGATCGCGGAGGTCCGCGACCTGGGCGTCGAGGTGGCGGTCGTAATCGGCGGCGGGAACATCATTCGCGGGATCGCGGCGACCCAGCAGGGCCTGGACCGGGTGACCGGCGACTACATGGGGATGCTCGCCACGATCATCAACGCGCTGGCGCTGCAGGACGCGCTCGAGAAGCGCGGATGCTTCACGCGCGTGCTCACCGCGGTGGAGATGCGCGAGGTGGCCGAGCCGTTCATTCGGCGCCGCGCCATCAGGCACCTGGAGAAGAACCGGGTCGTGATCTTCGCGGCCGGCACCGGCAACCCGTTCTTCACCACCGACTCCGCCGCGGCGCTGCGGGCCAGCGAGATCCGTGCCAACGCTCTCCTCAAGGGCACCAAGGTGGACGGCCTCTACACCGCGGACCCGGCGCGGGACGCAGGTGCGCGCCTGCTCAAGCGCGCGAGCTACCAGTACCTGCTGGAGAACACCCTGCAGATCATGGACGCGGCCGCGGTTTCGCTCTGCCAGAACGAAGCCATACCGATCCGGATCTTCAACATTCGCGTTCCCGGCAACATCCGCCGGGTGGTCCTGGGCGAGGACGTGGGCTCCACCGTCGCCGATTCCTGAACGACAGCTGACAGCTACCGGCTAACAGCCAACCCGCCACCGGTCGGTTACTTGGGCCTCAGTGGAGAAGAAGCCGCCTGGGACGAGCCGGCCTTGAGATAGCTTACTTTCACGCTGTCAGCTGTCGGCTGTGAGGTGGTCGGGTTGGTGGGGGAGGGATGTTGGCTCTCCCGCAACCGGATACAATAGGGCGCGTTGAGATCTCAATGCGGCCCGACCACGGCGGGTCCGCCAGGGGGTGGCGATGCGCGAGACGGTCAAGAGAACCAGGGCGCACATGGACAAGGCGGTCGAGGTCCTGCGGGATGAGCTCAAGACGCTGCGCGCGGGCCGCGCCTCGCTGGGGATCCTTGACGCGGTGCGGGTGGACTACTACGGCACCCCGACCCCGCTCAACCAGGTTGCCAACCTCTCCGTGCCCGACCCGACGCTGATCGTCATCCAGCCCTGGGACCAGACGCTGATCTCCGCAATCGAGCACGCGATCCAGAAGGCGAACCTGGGCCTCAACCCGATGAACGACGGCAAGGTGATCAAGCTCCCCGTGCCGTCGCCGACGCAGGAACGCCGCAAGGAGCTGGTCAAGATCGCCCATGACTACGCCGAGCGCGCCCGCACCGCCGTTCGCAACGTGCGCCGGGACGGGAACGACGAGCTGCGCAAGCAGGAGAAGGACAAGGCTTTCTCGGAGGACGACATGCACCGCGGCCTGGACGAGGTGCAGAAGCTCACCGACGAGCACATCAAGCTCATCTCCGATGTCCTGGCCTCCAAGGAGAAAGAGATCATGGAGGTGTGAGATGCGCCCGCGCTGCGGGCGCATCTCACATCCCGAGCGGAGCGAGGGATCTCGCGATAGTTAAACGAGGGATCTATCCTGAGCGGAGCCAATAACTTCATCGCCCTGCCATGACCGACCACACCGTCGCCATCATCGTCGTCGCCGCGGGGTCCTCGACCCGCTTCGGGAAAGACAAGCTGAGCGTGCAGATCAGCGGGCATTCGGTGCTTGAGCGAGCGGTGGCGTCGGTCCGGGCGGCGTTCCCGGATGCCCCGGCCGTCCTGGTCGTGCGCGCCGACCAGGTCGATGCGGCGCAGAATCACTGGCAGCCGCTGGGCGTCCGGGTCGTGGCAGGCGGCGCTCATCGCCAGGACTCGGTGAAGAGGGGCTTCGCGGCGCTCGAGCCGGCCGACGACACGGTGATTCTCGTTCACGACGCGGCGCGCCCGTTCGTGCCGGTGGCGGATGTGCTGCGGGTGGCGGCGGCCGCCGCCGAGAGCGGCGCGGCGCTGCTGGCGGCGCCGGTCGTGGACACCGTGAAGCGCCTGCGAAGCGACGGCAGCGTCGAGACGACCGTGCCGCGCGAAAGGCTGGCGCGCGCGCTGACCCCGCAGGCTTTTCGTGCCGGAGTGCTGCGGCGTGCCTGGGAGGCGGTCGGCGAGGGTATCTGGAGCGACGAGGCGGCGCTGGTGGAGCGGCTGGGAGGGACAGTGATGGCGGTGACCGGAGATCCCCGGAACGTGAAGGTTACCCACCCGGAGGACCTGGAGACGGTATCCGGGGTTTTTCCGAGCCGGGTCCGTGTCGGGCAGGGAGTGGACGTGCACCCGTTCGCGCCTGGGCGGCCGCTCTGGCTTTGCGGCGTCGAGCTGCCCGGCGAGACCGGCCTGGCCGGTCACTCGGACGCAGACGTGGCCCTGCACGCGGTGACCGACGCGGTCCTCGGCGCGTGCGGCGCGGGCGACATCGGCGAGCACTTCCCCCCGAGCGACGAGCGCTGGCGCAACGCCCCCTCGGGGGTCTTCGTCCGGCGCGCCCTCGAGCTGGCAGCGGAGCGCGGGTGGCGAGTGGCGGGCTGCGACCTCACCCTGGTCGCCGAGGCGCCCCGGATCGCTCCTCACCGCCAGGCCATGCGCGCACGGCTGGCGGAGCTGCTCGGCCTCCCGGTGGAGCAGGTCAGCCTCAAGGCGACGACCTGCGAGGGCATGGGCTTCATCGGACGGGGCGAGGGCGTCGTGGCGCTCTCGGTCGTGACCCTTGAGCCAGCCTGAATGGGTCGTCGGCTTCCACGCGGTGCTCGCGGCGCTCGAGCGGGAGCGGGCCCGGGTCGAGGTCGTGTGGGTGGCCGAGGGGCTCTCGGGGGCGCGGGCACGGCAGCTCCTTGAGGCGGTGCGTGCCGCCGGCGTGCGCTACGCGTCCGTCCCGAGGCGCAAGCTCGACCTCGTCGCGGGGGGTGTTGCGCACAACGGCACCGCCGCGCGCCTCGCACCGGCACCGTTCGCCGACCCCGGGGCGCTGCTGGAGCGTGCCGGGCCGCTCTGCCTGCTCGGCCTCGACGGTCTGGAGGATGCCCACAATTTGGGGGCGGTCGTGCGGACCGCGGCGGCGCTGGCCCTCGGCGGGGTGGTGGTGGCCGGCCCGCACCCGCCGCCCCTCGGAGGCGCCGCCGCCAAGGTGGCTGCCGGCACGCTTTCGCTGGTGCCGGTGGCGCATGTCGGGTCGCTCGGCGATTTTGCCCTGACCGCCAAGCGCTCGGGCTTCTGGGTGTTGGGCGCGGACAGCCGGGGGACCCCGGTGGACGAGCTGGAGCTGCCCGAACGGCTGCTGCTCTGCCTGGGGGGCGAGGCCTCCGGCCTGCGGGCCAAGACCCGGCGGGCGCTGGACGGGACCGTGTCGATCCCGCTGGCGCCCGGCGTCGAGTCAATGAATCTCTCGGTCGCCGCCGGGGTGCTGGCCTGGGAGTGGCGGCGGCGTTTCGCCCGGCCGCCCCAAGGGTCTTGATTTTTACTTGAGTGGTGGTATCATCTCCGTTCCCCTCCCGGGGTACGTGTGCGCCGGGGGGAGATCTTTGGCAGAGGGGAACGACGGGTGCTCCTTCCCGCGCAGGCTGGCGTAGCTCAACTGGTAGAGCAGCGGATTTGTAATCCGCAGGTTACGGGTTCGAGTCCCATCGCCAGCTCCAGGGCGCTGCGACAGCCTGTTTGCCGTGCATCTTGCGACGCCAACGGAGTCGAGCGTGCGGGTGTGGCCGAGCGGTCAATGGCAGCAGACTGTAAATCTGCCGGGCAATGCCCTACGGTGGTTCAAATCCATCCGCCCGCACCACTTTTCTGCATCCGCGGGAGTAACTCAGGGGTAGAGTCACAGCCTTCCAAGCTGTTGGTCGCGGGTTCGAATCCCGTCTCCCGCTCCAAAGCATCGCAGGCTATGTCGTGGGCCCAGGTAGCTCAGGCGGTAGAGCACGTCCTTGGTAAGGACGGGGTCACCAGTTCAAATCTGGTCCTGGGCTCCACCGCTGGCTTTGAAGCAAGGTTTGGCCGAGTCCGCGAGTGTGTGGTGGGTGGACGGAAGGCAAGCGAGCCCCGCCTATGGCGGGGCGAGCGTGGGGGCTCGGGGGCACTTTTGCGGCGGAGGGAAGGGCGGACGGCCGCAAAGCCCCCCGCGAACAGACAGTGAACCAGGCCTGTTGACCTCGCAGGCCGGGGCCGCTACGGCGGTCTGGAAAGCCAAATCAGGGGAGAGGGAGGCGAAGGGAACATGGCCAAGCAGAAGTTTGACCGGACGAAGCCGCACGTGAACGTTGGGACGATTGGGCATGTGGATCACGGCAAGACGTTGTTGACGTCGGCGATTACGAAGGTGATGTCGTTGAAGGGATTGGCGGAGTTCAAGTCGTACGAAGAGGTGGCGAAGGCGTCGATCGCGCACGGACGACGGAACGAGATGAAGATCCTGACGATTGCGACGTCGCACGTGGAGTATCAGACGGTGGCGCGGCACTACGCGCACGTGGACTGCCCGGGGCACGCGGACTATGTGAAGAACATGATCACGGGTGCGGCGCAGATGGACGGGGCGATTTTGGTGGTGTCGGCGGAGGACGGGCCGATGCCGCAGACGCGGGAGCACATCTTGCTGGCGCGTCAGGTTGGGGTGCCGTACATCGTGGTGTTTTTGAACAAGGTGGACAAGGTTGAGGATCCGGAGTTGTTGGACCTGGTGGAGTTGGAGGTACGGGAGTTGTTGTCGAAGTACGAGTTCCCCGGGGACGAGGTGCCGGTGATTCGGGGTGCGGCGTTGAAGGCAGTTGGGGTGGGCTCGCCGGATGCCTCGGATGCGAAGTGCATCTTGGAGCTGATGGACGCGTTGGACAAGTACGTGCCGCAGCCGGTGCGGGACATTGACAAGCCGTTTTCGATGCCGATCGAGGACGTGTTTACGATCTCGGGACGTGGGACGGTGGTGACGGGTCGGGTGGAGCGTGGGGTGGTGAAGGTGGGCGAGGAGATGGAGATTGTCGGGTTTCGGCCGACGATCAAGCGGGTGGTGACCGGGGTGGAGATGTTCCGGAAGCTGTTGGACCAGGGCCAGGCAGGGGACAACATCGGGTTGTTGCTGCGTGGTACGGAGAAGACGGAAGTTGAGCGTGGGCAGGTGGTTGCGAAGCCTGGGAGCATTACGCCGCACACCAAGTTCAAGGCGGAGGTATACATCTTGACGAAGGAGGAGGGTGGGCGGCACACGCCGTTTTTTGCCGGGTACCGGCCGCAGTTTTACTTCCGGACGACGGACGTGACGGGGGCGATGAAGCTGCCCGCGGGCGTCGAGATGGTGATGCCTGGGGACAACGTCGGGGTCGAGGTCGAGTTGATCACAGCGATCGCGATGGAGAAGGGGTTGCGCTTCGCCATCCGCGAGGGCGGCCGCACCGTCGGCGCCGGCACCATCAGCGAAGTCATCGAGTGAGGCCGGGTGATGCGCGACAACATTCAGCTTGCGTGTGGCGAGTGCAAGAGGCGCAACTACACCGCCAGCCGGAACAAGAAGAAGCAGACCGAGCGTCTGGAGGTGAAGAAGTACTGCAGGTTCTGCCGTCGTCACACGCTGCACAAGGAAGTGAAGTAGTTTGAGCCCCGGGAAGGCCAGTAGCTCAATTGGTAGAGTCCCGGTCTCCAAAACCGGTGGTTGGGGGTTCGAGTCCCTCCTGGCCTGCCAGAAACCCCTAGCGCCAAGGAGGCGCGGCGAATGAACTGGTGGCAGCGGCTGACGACGTTCCTGCGCGAGGTGGCCGTCGAGACCAAGAAGGTCACATGGCCGTCTCGCGACGAAGTGGTGGCCACCACGGTGGTGGTCATCGCGGCGTCTTTCATCTTCGGGATTTTTCTGTACGTCTGCGACCTGGCTTTCTTCCGGCTCGTAGACTGGGTGATCAAGTTCTTTTCGTAGCGGGGGACGTAACGCATGTCGAAACAGTGGTACATCATCCACACCTACTCGGGCTTCGAGGAGCGCGTCAAGAAGACACTCGAGCAGCGCATCGACGCGCTCGGCATGCAGGAGTCCTTCGGCGAGGTCCGCATCCCCACCGAGACCGTCCTGGAGATGCGCAACGGGAAGCGCCGCGAGGTGCAGCGCAAGTTCTTCCCCGGCTACGTCTTGGTGCAGATCGAGCTGGCCGGCGACAAGGGGGACGAGGCCTGGCATCTGGTTCGCAACACCCCGAAGGTCACTGGGTTTGTGGGCTCCGGCAAGAAGCCGACGCCGCTCACCGAGGACGAGGTGAACCAGATCCTTCACCAGGTGACGGTGGCCAAGGAGAAGCCGAGGCCCAAACACGTTTTCGAGAAGGGCGAGCAGGTCCGAATCACCGAGGGGCCATTCTCCAACTTCACGGGTGCCGTGGAGGAGGTCAACCTGGACCGCTCCACGCTGAAGGTCATGGTCACGATCTTCGGACGATCGACCCCCGTGGAGCTGGAGTTTTCCCAGGTGCAGAAGACCGCGTGAGGTAGGTAGATGGCGAAGAAGATTACCGGCTACGTGAAGCTGCAGATTCCGGCAGGCCAGGCGACCCCGGCGCCACCGGTGGGTCCGGCGCTCGGTCAGCACGGCCTGAACATCATGGATTTCTGCAAGGCGTTCAACGCGAAGACGCAGAAGCTCGCGGGGACGATCATCCCGGTGGTGGTCACGGTCTACTCCGACCGCACGTACGCGTTCATCACCAAGACCCCGCCCGCGTCGTTCCTGCTGCGGCAGGCGGCAGGGATCGAGAAGGGGTCCGGCGAGCCCAACCGCAACAAGATCGGCCAGGTGACGCGGGCGCAGGTGGAGGCGATCGCCAAGACCAAGCTGCCCGACCTCAACACCACCTCGCTCGAGGCTGCGATCCACATCATCGAGGGCACGGCGCGCAGCATGGGCATCGACGTGGTGGCGTAGGGGAGGTGGGGCATGAGCCATTCGAAGAAATACTTGCAGGCAAAGGCGAAGGTGGAAGCGCGCCGCTACCAGCTGCGTGAAGCGGTCGAGCTGGTGCGCGAGATCCACTACGCGAAGTTCGACGAGACGGTCGAGGTCGCACTCCGCCTCGGTGTCGACCCCCGCCACGCCGACCAGATGGTGCGCGGGACGGTCGTGCTCCCGCACGGGACCGGGAAGAGCAAGAAGGTCCTCGTGGTCGCGGCCGGCGACCAGGCCAAGGAGGCGCAGGATGCGGGCGCCGACTTCGTGATGGGTGAGGAGGCGATCGAGAAGATACAGGGTGGCTGGCTGGACTTCGACGCGATCGTCGCGACCCCCGACATGATGCGGGGCCTCTCCCGGCTCGGGAAGATCCTGGGTCCCCGCGGCCTGATGCCGAACCCGAAGACGGGGACGGTGACCGCCGATGTGGGCAAGGCGGTGCGTGAGATCAAGGCCGGCAAGGTGGAGTTCCGGGTCGACAAGACGGCCATCATCCACGTGCCCGTGGGCAAGATCTCCTTCAGCGCGGACGCCCTCGAGGAGAACGCGAACACGCTCATCACCGCGATCCTGCGGGCCAGGCCCTCGAGCGCCAAGGGGAAATACGTTCAGTCGGCCTACATGAGCTCCACGATGGGCCCCGGCGTGGCGCTGGACCTCGCGCCGCTGGAAGCGAAGTAGGGGGTTTGCAATGTTGACGCGGGCACAGAAGCAGGAACAGATCGATACCCTCAGGGGCATGTTCACCCCGGCGAACGGGCTGTTCGTGATGGACTTCACGGGCCTCTCCGTCGGCGAGGTGACCGAGCTCCGGCGAAAGGTCAAGGAGGCCAAGGGCAACTACCGGGTGGTGAGGAATACTCTCGCCAAGCTCGCGTTGGCGGAGACCGACCACCGTGGGCTCCAGCAGCTTCTGGCGGGCCCCGCGGCGGTGGCGTACACCGACCAGGATGCGGTGACCCTCGCCAAGGCTCTTGCGGATTTCGCAAAGACGCACGAGAAGCTGCGCTTCCGTGGCGGGCTGGTCGAAGGGCAGTTGCTCGACGCGCAGCAGGCCAAGCAGGTGGGGGCGCTCCCCTCCAAGAAGGAGCTGGTGGCGAAGCTGCTGTTCCTGCTCCAGTCGCCGATGCGCAGGTTGGTGACGGTACTGAACGCTCCGGTGCAGGGCCTGGCTGTGAGCCTGCACCAGATCGCAGAGGAAAAGCAGCGCCAGGAAAAGGCGTGAGAGGCTAGCTACAACGAATCGGGTAAAGGAGAAACGAGATGGCGCAGATCCAACAGTTCGTGGAGCAGATCAAGGGAATGACGGTGCTCGAGCTGAACGAGCTGGTCAAGGCCTTGGAGAGCGAGTTCGGTGTCTCCGCCGCTGCTGCGGCGATGCCGATGGCGGTGGCCGGCGCGCCGGGCGCGGGTGCCGCCGAGCAGGCCGAGGAGAAGACCGAGTTCGACGTCGTCCTCGAGGACGCAGGTGACAAGAAGATCAACGTCATCAAGGTGGTGCGCGAGGTGACCTCGCTCGGCCTCAAGGAGGCCAAGGACCTGGTCGAGAGTGCTCCCGCCAAGGTCAAGGAGGGCATCTCGAAGCAGGAGGCTGAGGACATCAAGAAGAAGTTCACTGACGCCGGCGCCAAGGTCAAGGTCCAGTAAGCCGTCGCGGCCGGGAGCTGAGTCGACGGAGTCTGGGCCTAGGGGCCGGCGGGGCGCCGGGTGGAGGCTGGTCCTCCACCGCGGGCGACGATTCGCACTCGGGTTCTGGTCGAGCGGCCCGGGCAAGGGGGGCATGCGCCCCCCGTGTGCCGTTTTTTCGGTGCCCGCGCGGGGCGGTGCACCTTCGAAAGTGGTCGCGCCCACGGGCGCGAGGAATCTCAGGGGCGGTGAGCGATGGCAAGAGTGAAGACCGCGAAAGCCGCAAAGTCTGCAAAGACTGCCAAGGCCGTGAAGAGCGCAAAGGCAGCGAGGCCGGCAAGACCGGTCAGTTCGTCGAAGCCGACGAGGGCCGCGAAGCCGGTGAAGGCCGCAAGGCCGAAAGCGGCGGCGAGGCCACCCAAGCCGATGGGTGCGACGAAGCTGGCGAAGCCGGCGTCGGCGAAGGTCACCGGGAAGCTCGTGGCGAGGCCGGTAAGCGTGAGCCAGCCTGTGGATACGGACGGGCGGATGAACTTCTCCAAGATCCGCACGACCATCCCGCTGCCGAACCTGATCGCCGTGCAGCGCTCGAGTTACGAGCAGTTCCTGCAGATGGACCTGCTCGCCGATGAGCGGAAGAAAAGAGGCCTGCAGGCCGTCTTCTCCAGCGTCCTCCCGTTCTCGGACTTCCGCTCCTCCTGTGAGCTGCATTTCGTCCGCTACGAGCTCGGAACCTGGGAGTGCAAGTGCGGCGGCCTGAAGGGTCTGGAGCGCCTGCGCATCCCCTGCGAGCACTGCGGAACGCGCATCAAGGCGGCGGAGACCCACGAGACCTCCGTGGTCTGCCCCTCGTGCGGCCAGGGCACGGCTAACGCGGTTCCCCACTGCCCAACCTGCGGCAACCCGGTGGGCCTTCGCCTCACCTACACCGAGAGCGACTGCCGGGAGCGCGGCCTGACGTACGCGGTACCGCTCAAGGTGACCTTCCGGCTCGCGCTCTTCGAACACGGCACGGGCGGCGAGCGGCATATGCGGGACGTGAAGGAGGAGGAGCTCTACTTCGGCGAGCTTCCTCTCATGACCGAGACGGGGACGTTCATCATCAACGGCACCGAGAGGGTGATCGTCTCTCAGCTCCACCGGTCTCCCGGCGTCGCCTTCACCCGTGAGACGCCGACCTCGCTTCTCGCGAAGGTGGTGCCGTACCGAGGGTCCTGGATCGAGTTCGAGTTCGACAAGAAGCAGGTCCTCTACGTTCGCATCGACCGCAAGCGGCGATTCCCCGGCACGGTTTTCCTGCGCGCGCTGGGGCTCGAGTCCAACGCCCAGCTCCTCGAGGTGTTCTTCAACCTCTTCGCCGCCAAGATCGGGACCGACGGCGTCACCCTGACGCTCGACGACCGGATCCTCGCGGTCGAGGACGAGCGCGCGGCCGCGCAAGTCGGTCGGCGCGGCGCCACCCCCGAGCTGTTTGCCGGGCTGAAGCTCGACGCAGGCCTGCGCAAGTCGCTCAAGGACCGCGGCCAGACGAAGGTCAAGGTGAGCCCCGAGGCGCTCGTGGACGCCGTGGTTGTCGAGGACCTCGTCGACCCCGGGACGGGAGAGGTGATCGCGGAGGCCGCCACGGCGGTTTCGCCCGAGCTGCTGGCCCGCGCCCGCGAGATCGGGCGCGCGGAGCTCAAGCTTGCCTTCCCGGGCTGGGACATCATCGGCGAGATCCTCACGAAGACCATCGAGAAGGACGCCATCCGCAGCAAGCTGGACGCGATCATGGAGGTGTACCGCCGCCTGCGGCCGGGCGATCCACCGACCCAGGAGTCGGCTACAACGCTTTTTGCCGGCCTGTTCTTCGACGAGCGCAAGTACGACCTCTCCGAGGTCGGGCGCTTCAAGTTCAACGTCAAGCTGGGCCTGAAGAAGAACCTCAAGCAGCGGGTGATGGACCAGGAGGACTTCATCGCCGTGGTCCGCTACCTCCTGAAGCTCTCGCGGGGTTTCGGGCGGTTGGACGACATCGACTCGCTGGCCAACCGGCGCGTGCGGGCCGTCGGGGAGCTGCTGGAGAACCAGTTCCGCGTCGGACTGGTGCGGATGGAGCGCGCGATCAAGGAGCGCATGACCATCCACCAGGACATAGAGAACGCGATGCCGCGCGACCTCATCAACGCCAAGCCCGTGATCGCGGCGGTCAAGGAGTTCTTCGGCTCCTCGCAGCTCTCGCAGTTCATGGACCAGACCAACCCGCTGGCCGAGGTGACCCACAAGCGCCGCCTCTCGGCACTCGGACCGGGAGGTCTGTCTCGGGAGCGCGCCGGGTTCGAGGTCCGCGACGTGCACTCGACCCACTACGGCAGGATCTGCCCGATCGAGACCCCCGAAGGTCCGAACATCGGGTTGATCTCGTCGCTCTCCTGCTACGCGCGGATCAACGACTTCGGCTTCATCGAATCACCCTACAAGAAGGTCGAGAAGGGGCGCGTGCTCGAGCACGTGCAGATCTCGGAGCGCGGCGACTCGAAGTACGCGCTCGGCGAGGTCGTGCTGCTCGAGGAGGCCGAGGCGACCAACAAGAGGCTGCAGGCAAAACGCAGGCGCCCCGCCCACTGGGAGCCGTACGCGTTCTACCTCTCGGCGTGGGACGAGGAGACCCTCAACATCGCCCAGGCCAACGCCGTGGTGGACAAGAGGGGTTTCCTGCAGTCGGAGAAGGTAATCGCCCGGTCGGGAGGCGAGTTCGTGCTGATCGACCGCGACAAGGTCGACTACATCGACGTGTCGCCCAAGCAGGTGGTGTCGGTGGCCGCGGCTCTGATCCCGTTCCTCGAGCACGACGACGCCAACCGCGCGCTGATGGGCTCCAACATGCAGCGTCAGGCAGTGCCGCTGCTGCGCTCGGAGGCGCCGCTCGTGGGCACCGGGCTCGAACCCGTGGTGGCCCGCGACTCGGGCTCGGTCATCGTGTGCCGGCGGTCGGGGGTGGTCGACACGGTTGACGCCCGCCGAATCATCATCCGCGTCGAGGCCGAGGACCCCGAGACCGGACGCCCGCGCGACTTCGGTGCCGACATCTATCAGCTCACCAAGTTCCGCCGCTCCAACCAGAACACCTGCGTGAACCAGAAGCCGATCGTCCAGCCCGGCCAGAGGGTCGTGAAAGGCCAGATCCTCGCGGATGGCCCCAACACCGACAGGGGCGAGCTGGCGCTTGGCCGGAACGTGCTGGTCGCCTTCATGCCCTGGCGCGGGTACAACTTCGAGGACGCGATCGTGGTGTCCGAGAAGCTGGTCAAGGAGGACTACTTCACCTCGGTGCACATCGAGGAGCTGGAGATCGCCGCGCGGGACACCAAGCTCGGACCCGAGGAGATCACGCGCGACATTCCGAACGTCGCGGAGTCGGCGCTGCGCGACCTCGACGAGGCGGGCATCGTGCGCATCGGCGCCCACGTGCGCCCCGGCAGCATCCTTGTCGGCAAGGTGACGCCGAAGGGCGAGACGCAGCTTACACCCGAGGAGAAGCTGCTTCGCGCGATCTTCGGGGAGAAGGCCGGGGACGTGCGGGACGCCTCGCTGAAGTGCCCACCGGGGATCTCGGGCGTGCTGGTGGACGTCAAGATCTTCGCCCGCCGCGGCACAGAGAAGGACATCCGCGCCCAGGCGATCGAGGAAGAGGAGATCGGGAGGATTCGCAAGAACTCGGACGACGAGCGGCGCATCATCCTGGAGGAGCGCAACAAGAAACTCGCGGAGCTGCTCGACGGGGCGAAGGTGACAGGTAACGTGGTCGCCACGCGCGGTGGCGAGGTGCTGGCGAAGAAAGGTGGCGCGCTCAGGGGAGAGGCCGTGGCGGCGCTGACCCGCGCCGAGATCCTCGCGTTGCCGCTCAAGGATGCCAGCGTGCGCGACCGCGTCCGCATGCTGGTAAACCAGGCCGAGTCGCAGATCGAGGTGCTCGAAAAGCTCAACGACGAGCGCATCAAGCTGCTCACCGCCGGCGACGAGCTCCCGCCCGGCGTCATCAAGCAGGTGAAGGTCTACGTCGCCATGAAACGCAAGCTGCAAGTGGGCGACAAGATGGCGGGGCGGCACGGGAACAAGGGCGTGATATCTGTCGTCCTCCCGGACGAGGACATGCCGATGCTCCAGGACGGGACACCGGTAGAGATCGTCCTCAACCCGCTCGGTGTGCCCAGCCGCATGAACGTGGGCCAGATCCTGGAGACCCACCTCGGCTGGGCCGGCATGGCGCTGGGCCTGCGCTTCTCGACCGCGGTCTTCGACGGCGCGACCGAAGGGGAGATCCGCGAGCTGCTCACTCGCGCGGGCATCCCGGAGGACGGCAAGACGGTCCTGCGCGACGGCGTAAACGGGCAACCGTTCGAGCAGCGCGTCACGGTGGGCTACATCTACATGCTCAAGCTCTCGCACCTCGTTGATGACAAGATTCACGCCCGCTCCATCGGGCCGTACTCGCTGATCACGCAGCAGCCGCTCGGCGGCAAGGCCCAGTTCGGCGGCCAGCGCCTGGGCGAGATGGAGGTGTGGGCCCTCGAGGCCTACGGCGCGGCGTACACCCTGCAGGAGCTGCTGACGGTGAAGTCCGACGACGTTGAGGGACGCTCGCGGGTGTACGAGGCGATCGTCAAGGGCAAGGTCCCCGAGCAGCCGGGCCTGCCCGAGTCGTTCAACGTGCTCGTGCGAGAGCTCCAGAGCCTCGGGCTCGACGTGGAGCTCGTCAAGCACGAGGCAGAGTAAAGGGGGGCTGGAATGAGCAGCAGGCCAAACGAACCCCGCGCCTTCTTCACCAAACCGAAGGCGATCAATCACTTCGACGCGATCCGTGTGTCGCTGGCCTCACCCGAAAAGATCCGCTCGTGGTCCCACGGCGAGGTGACCAAGCCCGAAACCATCAACTACCGCACGTTCAAGCCGGAACGCGATGGCCTTTTCTGCGCACGCATCTTCGGACCGGTCACCGACTGGGAGTGCCTGTGCGGCAAGTACAAGCGCATGAAGCACCGCGGCGTGGTGTGCGACAAGTGCGGCGTCGAGGTCACCCGCTCCAGGGTCCGGCGCGAGCGCATGGGCCACATCGAGCTCGCGGCACCGGTCTCCCACGTCTGGTTCTTCAAGGGGCTGCCCAGCCGCATCGGGCAACTCCTGGACATCACGATGCGCGAGCTCGAGCGGGTGCTTTACTTCGAGGCGTACGTCGTGGTGGATCCGGGTGACACCACCCTCAAGGAGAAGCAGGTCCTCTCGGAGGAGCAGTTCCGCGAGGCCAAGCAGGAGTTCGGCGAGAGCTTCATGGCGAGGATGGGCGCCGAGGCGATCCAGGAGCTGCTGCGCCGCATCGACCTGGACGAGATGGCCGGCGAGCTCCGGCTGCTCATGCGCACCGAGCCGTCGGTGGTGAAGCGGCAAAAGGCCGCGAAGCGCCTACGCGTCGTGGAGTCGTTCCGCAAGTCCGGCAACCGCCCGGAGTGGATGATCCTCGAGGTGATCCCGGTCATCCCGCCGGAGCTGCGCCCCCTCGTCCCGCTCGACGGCGGCCGCTTCGCGACGTCGGACCTGAACGACCTCTACCGCCGCGTCATCAACCGCAACAACCGCCTGCGCCGCCTGCTCGAGCTCAACGCGCCCGACATCATCGTGCGCAACGAGAAGCGCATGCTGCAGGAGTCGGTGGACGCGCTGCTC
>JALHTD010000106.1 GCA_022865555.1 Thermoanaerobaculaceae bacterium
ACCATCTCCCGAGCCCCAGCGAGCCGCGCGCGCAGGACGGCCAGAGATGGGGCTGTCCCGAGCGCCTCGGAGACCAGCTCCTCGACCGGAGGAGCGGCCTCGATCTTCGGCTCGGGCGCCTGAGCCAGAGCAAGAGCGACCGGAAGCACGGCGAGAGCCGCGCACGACTTGAGGAGACACGGACGAATCTTCACGGCGACCTCCAGGGTTTTGCGAAAACGATCCTACGCCCGCACGGGTGCGGGCACACTTCTCCCTGTGAGAGTCGCTAGCAGCGGAAGGCGCAGCTCGTGATGAAGATCGGGGCAGGCGCTTGAGCGGGAGCGCTCCCGCATGCAGTCAGCGCAGCGGCCAACGGCGCCAGATGAACGCCGGCACCACTTCCGACCGCCGCCTCGACCGGTTGCTCCGGCGCAGCCTTGGCTGCCGGCGCCGCCGGGGCAGGGGCGGGGGCGTTCTGCGGCGCCTCACGGCAGCAGCAGGCCTTGGCCTCGGCGCAGCAGCACGAGCTTGCCTGCGAACCGACGCAGAGTGCCAGCGTGGCGCTGGGCGCCATCGCGAACATCCACCCGGCAAAAGTAAGCGCGATTAACTTTCGCACGTCCTTACGCTAGAGCCTGATGCGCGCAAAGTCAAGCACGGCATGCCCGGTGGGTGGGCTGGTCACTCTCAGCGGCGCGGCCAGGGCACCGCGCGGTTCCCTTTTTCGAGGGATGGACTCCCCCTTGAAGAGCGATGCTAGAATGCGAAGCTTTCTGGGGGTTGTGATGCCGCGTCACGCTGCGACTGTCTGCTTTTCCTCTCCACTGGGCCTTCTCGAGGTTGAATGTGCGGACACCGGAGTGACGCGTCTTCGCCTCGGCGCCCGCGGCAAGGCTCGTGAGGTGGGAGACGGCGACGCGATGGAGTGCGCCCGAAAGGCGAGGGGCGAGATCCTCGCGTATCTCGAGGGCGGCTTGAAGCGCTTCACCGTGCCGGTGGTGCTGGCCGGGACGCCGTTCCAGCGGACCGTCTGGGCCAAGCTGCTCGCCATACCCTACGGGAAGACACGCACCTACGGCGAGATCGCGGCCGAACTGGGCAAGCCAAGGGCGGCGCGCGCGGTCGGCATGGCGTGCGGAGCCAACCCCGTTCCCATCCTCGTGCCGTGCCACCGCATCGTGGCGGGAAACGGCGGCCTCGGGGGCTTTGGCGGCGGTGCCCGGATGAAGCACGACCTCCTGGAGCTGGAGCGCACCCGAGCGACGTGATGCGCGCCTACCTCATCTTCACGGGCTCCGGCCCGATTCTGATCCTGACAACGTACCCGAGCGTCAACGATGAGCGGCTGGTGGCCAAGCTGAGGCACAAGGGTATCGCCAAGTTCATTGCCTACGAGGTGCCGCTCGAGCGCACCCGCGCGCTCTACGGCGTCCCGTTCGAGGCGATCGCCGCCGACCTGGCCGGCCAGGAGGACTTGAGGGTACTCGACTTCAACGGCCACCACATCTTCGCCAGCTTCCGCCTCTCCGAGTTGGGAAACCCCATCAGGCACGGGGACTGAGCAGCAAGCGGTCGCCGTCTGCCGTGAGCTCGAGACCGACCCTGGCGAACAGCGCGGGAAGCGGGGCCAGGGGAAGACCCATCACGGCCTGCACGTTGCCCTCGACCCGCTCCACCAGGACCGCCCCTTTGCCCTGCACCGCGTAGGCGCCGGCCTTGTCGTCGCCCTCCCCGGTCGCCACGTACCACGCGAAGAGGCGCTCTCCGTACGGGACGATCGCGACCCGTGCGGACTCCAGGTGACTGGCCTCCCGCTCCCCCCAGCGGAGGGCCAACCCTGTGAGGACCACGTGCGTCTTGCCGGCCAACTCGGCCAGCATCTCGGCTGCCTCGGCGCGGCTGCCGGGCTTGCCGAAGATTTTCTCCCCGAGGACCACCACGGTGTCCGCCCCGAGGACCGGAAGCTCCGGGTGCAGCGCCCCCGCCGCGGCCGCCTTCTCCCTGGCAAGGCGCAGGGCGTGGATCGGCGGTGGCTCGCCGAGCATCGGGGTCTCGTCCACGTCGGGTGCCGTCACCGTCACCTCGAGGCCGAGGCGCGCGAGCAGCTCACGCCGGCGCGGTGAGCCCGAGGCGAGCACAAGGGTCAGAGTGCCGCGGCTCATTCGTGGGTCTGCTTGCGAACGGTGACCACCGAGCGGGTGGAATCCACGACCTCGACCTCCGAGCCGGCCGGGATCAGGGCGTGGTCGACGCTCTGTGCAGCCAAGACGACGCTTCCGCCGTCGCGCTCGAGCTTCACCTGCCCGTAGCCCCCGGGTGGAATCTCGCGAACAACCGTGGCCCTGTCGCTTCGGACGGCGCTGGCGGAAGGTCGCCGGATAAGGGCGAACCCGAGCACCAGGCCGACCACTCCCGCACCCATTGCCACCACAAGCGTGATCCAGGGCTCCGACATCCAGCGCGTGCCCAGGGCCAGGCCGGCGACACCGAAGAGGAACATCCCGATCGCGACCCGGCGGCCGAGGATGGCCAGAAACGCCGGCTGCTGGTCGGGGTGGGGGACAACCAGGTGGTGGTGACGTGAGAGGTTCCTGAGGTCGCGCAGCAAACCAGTGACGGTGGCCAGGACGAGGCCGACCACGAGCGCCACCAGGTACACGAACGCCCAGGTCACCGGGTCAGTGTACGCCTCTCGCGCCTCGCGGTCACCCGTCCCGGGCGCCCGGGTCCCTTACGGGGACCGGCTGGCCGCCCGGGTCCACGTTGACGTAGGTGATCTCGGCTTCGGTGACACGGCGGGGGGTCGCAGCGGGGCCGGGCGGCGCCGCCTCCACCACTACCTTGACCGTGATCGAAGTGCGGCCGATACGAACCAGCTCCCCGTAGAACGACACCAGGTCGCCGACGTAGACCGGAGCGTGAAAGACGACCTTTTCCATCGCCACCGTGACCACTCGGTCGGCGCCGTGAAGGCGGGCCTCGATGGCGCCTGCCTGGTCGATGTAGGAGAGGATGACGCCGCCGAAAATGGTCCCGTGAGGGTTGGTGTCGCGGGGCAGCAGGCTGACACGAATGGCCGGTTGCCGGCTTTCCGGGGCCGTCATGGGTGGAGTCTAGCAAAGCGGGAGCGCGCAGCCTTTTGTGCTAGTGTGACCGCGCGTTGGAGGGATTTGCACGATCGGCGACACGCATCGGCGGGACACGCGGGGCTGGATGCTTCCGTGCGGCCGGCCGTATGCTTGTCAGGGCGCTACTTGCCGCCGGGCGTGTGGCGGGCCATCGGCGCACGTGACGCGGGAGAACGGGCGATGAGGCGAACGGCTGTGCTGGCTGTCGTTGCTCTGTTGCTGACCGGTTGGGTATCCGCCCAGGGCCGGGACCCGGTCCTGGAGGTTTTCAAGGCTCAGGCCGAGGTCGAGAAGCGGCTGCTCGCCGCCGACCTCACCAACCTCGAGCGCGTGCAGGAGCAGCTCAGGGCCGCCAGCGACCGACTCCTGAGGCTTGGTGATGACCTGTTGCGCGCCCAGAAGGACGGGGAAGATCTCGGAAGCTTCACCGCACGCTCGGCGGACCTGCGCCATGCGGAGTCGGAGGTGGCGAGCCTGGTCGCTTTTGCAGGGCAGCTTCGGTCCACCATCGGGGCGCGGCGTGCCTACCTGGAGCAGGTCCAGTCCGAGATCCGCCGGATGGACGAGGCGATCCAGGCTAACCCCGACGAGCTGTCAGGCAGATGGACGGTGACGGTGGAGCCGGGCGCGATGAAGGGAACGTTCGACCTGCGCCTGGACGGCGCCGTGGCGATGGGCGTCTACCAGCTCTCGGGGGGCTGGAGGGGCTCGCTGCGCGGCACGCTGATCGATGGCAACCTCCGCCTGGAGAGGATCGACTCGCAGCAGGGCTTCTGTGCGGTCTACACGGGGCGTCTGGTTGCGCGTGGAAACGAGAAGCGACTTGAAGGGACCTGGGAGGCGACCAACCTCGCCGTGGGGATGCCTGCCGCGGGCACCTGGCTGGCGCGCCGCGAGCCACGTCCCTGAGGCTTCAGTCTGGAGAGCGAGATGTGGAAGAACCCCATTGCGACGGCTGTCGTAGGCATCCTGCTGGGCTTTTTCTTCGGGTACCTGATCGGGCAGAAGCAGGGGGTGGTCCCCGCCCAGCGGGCCAGCGACCCCCACGCCGGCGTCGCGGGCGCGCCCCCGCTGACGGGTCAGCCGCAGATGCCGCCCGAGGGGGGCCGCACCTCGGCGACCGCGAACCCGCGCCTGCTCGAGCAGGCGCGCGAGCTCGAGACGCTGCTGGCCAAGGACCCCAACAACTACGACCACCTGGTGCAGATCGCCAATACCCACTACGACCTCAACGACTTCGTCAAGGCCGCCGAGTTCTACGAGAAGGCGCGCGCCATCAAGGACGACTCCCCGGACGTGCTGACCGACCTCGGTGTCTGCTACAAGGAGACCGGGAAGCCGCAGCAGGCGCTGGTGCTCTTCGACCGTGCGGCCGACATGCGCCCGGACCACTGGCAATCGCGCTACAACGCCGCCGTCGTGAGGCTCTTTGACCTCAACGACCCCGTCGGCGCCAAGCCAGAGGTCGAAAAGCTCAAGCAGCTGCAGGGGAAAGTTCCCAGCATCCCCGATCTGACCGGCCTGGAAGGGGAGATCGCCAAGAGAACAAAGTGACTTCTGGCCGCCAGGGGCGGCCAGAAGTCATCCCGCGCGCAGCGAGGGATCTCATCCCGAGCGCAGCGAGGGATCTCATCCCGAGCGCAGCGAGGGATCTCATCCCGAGCGCAGCGAGGGATCTCATCCCGAG
>JALHTD010000107.1 GCA_022865555.1 Thermoanaerobaculaceae bacterium
CGGCGTCCCGACGGACCCGTGCTCACGCAGTAGGCCACGACGGGCCGTTCGCCGCAAGGCGGTCTGTACCCATCCGAGGGGTGTGCCAGCACCCCGGCGGGCACGGCGTCTCGTAGCAAGCACGCTGGTACCGTCGGCCGACGCGGCCCATCGCACGGGAGTCTCCTCATGGAATCACCAGCCGACACGGCCTTCATCTCCGTGGATGTGGAGACCGCGGGGCCGAACCCGGCCCAGTATTCGCTCCTCTCTCTTGGCGCGTGTCTGGTTTTCGATCCGGCGAACACGTTCTACGTGGAGGTCCAGCCGGTGACCGATGCGTTCGTGCCCGAGGCCATGCAGATCACCGGGTTGGACATGGAGCAGCTCCGGGCCCACGGCCTGGCCCCCGAGCAAGCGATGCGCCAGTTCTCGGAGTGGGTGCTGCACGCGGTACCCGGCGATCGTCAACCCGTCTTCGTGGCGTTGAACGCGGCGTTCGACTGGATGTTCGTGGCGGACTACTTCCATCGGTATCTCGGACGGAATCCGTTCGGTCACAAGGCGCTCGACATCAAAGCGCTCTTCATGGGCGTCGCCGGTACCGATTGGGACGAGACGGGATTTGGGCACATTGCGAAGCACTTTCAGATCGAGCAGCCCTTGACCCACCATGCCCTCGAGGATGCCGTTGCCCAGGCCGGGCTCTTCCGCAAGATCCTCGAAGAGGCAAGAAGCAGAGCGAGACCGTGATTCCGCTGTCCGCGTCGGAAGGGATCAAGCCATGAGTAGCCCGCCTTCGGAACCGAACGAGGAGCTCGACCGCGTCCTGCAATCCGCCCGGCGGCTCGGCGTGGAGATGAACGAGGCGGACGCCCTGAGCTGGCTGACCACGATGGCCGACTCCCGGGCCGACTCGGGCATCGTGACCGATGCGCGCACCGGGGTGTTCGGGCACAAGATCAGCATGCTGGATTTCAGCGACGCGGACCTCGAGCACTTCCGCACGCTCGGACGCATCGTGGAGTTCGCCGACGTGCCCGGCGTCGTCGAGACGGCGCTCGCGCTCTCCGGGTCTGCGGCGCAATCCAAGTTCCAGACGTTCCCCGGCGACGCCGATTTCTTCGAGCGGGTCAACATCCTCGCCGAGAGCCGTGATGCCGCCTGCAAGATCCTGGCGGACCTGATTCGAGCCAAGACCGAGCAGGCCGGGCGAGGTTCCACCTACCTGATGATCGCGGTGCGGTTCGGTTCGTATCCGATGGATGTCGTACGCGCCGGAAAGCCCAAGGCGAAGGGCGACTCGATCGAGTGGTCACCCCAGGACATCGCCGCCGGGCAGTTCGACGCCAACCTGCCCGACGGACAGGCCGTGGTCATCCGCTGGGAAGACGCCATGGTCGAGCCCGGCTGGTGCAAGTTGGACTGGGTGATCGCCGACGCGGTGCGCGGGCACGTCGTCAACGCGAGCAACATGCTCGACGTCACGTGGGAGGCGCCCGACGGCACGATCACGCCGCTGGACGGGTATCTGGATCCGTACTTCCAGGAGATCTACCTCGAGGCCGAATCGGCGCCCATCTTCGCAAAGCTCGCGCAGCATGTCTCGGCTGATGCCCTCGACGAGTACGTCGCGCAACTCGAGCACGAGGTCGACAAGTACGTGACCACCGACATCAACTACGGGAAGGCCGCCAAACGGATGTACAACGTCTTTCGTCTGACCGGTCGTTACGAGGACGCGATCTTCATCCGGGAGCTGTTCGACGAACCCGCGTCGATGCTGTACCAGGTCTGGTCGCTCTTCCGCACGATGGAGGAGTGTTGCGCACCCGGTTCGACCATCGCGATCGAGAGTGTGCGAGCGCAGGCGGACCAATTGATCCTGTCGGTGGTTCAGTCCCTCGAAGGGGCGGAGGAGACGGCGGTGATCAAACATCTGCTGGTTCTGCGCGATGCGCTGGACACCCAGGAGAGTGGACAGCGCATGCACGCGGATGTCGAGGCTGCCCGCGCCGAGGTCATCAACCTCGTCAACAACTTCTTCTACGAGAAGTTGAACGCCCTGCCGTCGATCAAGGTCTACATCGATGAGATCCAGGCCGAACCCGAGGGCTGAACGACCGCGCCGAGTGCGCTCCGACATGGGAGCGCGGCTCGCAGAAGGCGACATCCGCCAGTTGGAGACGAGCGCAACCCTGCTGAACCTGCGCTTCTGCTTCAACTTCGCCGCACGAGGTCCGGGCGGTACCCGCTGGTCGCCTGCCGATCAGGTTCAGGCGATCGCCTGCAGCGCCGCTTCGACCAGACCCTC
>JALHTD010000007.1 GCA_022865555.1 Thermoanaerobaculaceae bacterium
GTACGCTACCCTTTACCCCGAGGTGCGAAACGAGGTGGTACGCGCTCAGGCCGAGATCGGCGAGGCGGGCATGGACCGCCGCGAGGCGGCCGCCATGCAGCAGGCGCTCATGAGCCTCAAACTGGCCGAGAAGCTGGCGGAGGCCGGTCGCCACCAGCAGGCCATCGAGGAGCTGCGTGAGGCGCGCGACGGTGCGGGCGTCGTACACCGCGCCTGGGGCGCACTGCACGCGCGCCTCGGGGAACCCTCCAACCTCCGCCAGTGGAAGCAGTGGGCCGAGATGACCATCGAGTAGAGCCTCCGGGCCGGCGACACCGCGATCCTGGTGGACAAGCTGCGGCGACGCGTCACCCTCTACCGCGCCGGCCGCCCGGTCGCCCACTTCCCGGCCGAGCTGGGGGCCAACGGCCTGCGCCGCAAGGAGCACTCGGGAGACAGGGCCACGCCGGAGGGCATGTACCGCGTGGTTCAGGTCAAGGAGCCGCCCGAGACGCGATTCTACAAGGCGCTGCTGATCAACTACCCTAACGACGAGGACCGCATGCGGTTCGCGCTCGGCCAACGACGGGGCTCGATCTCGGCCAGGGCCGGGATCGGAAGCCTGATCGAGATCCACGGGGACGGGGGCGAGGGGCGCGACTGGACGGACGGGTGCATCGCGTTGACCAACGAGGACATGGATCGCCTGTTCGCGCACGTGCGCGTCGGGACCCCTGTTACGATCGTGGGGACGTATGGCCGCTGACCCCGAGGTCCTCACACCGCTGGAACAGCCGCCGCCGCGGTCGCGCTGGCCGCTTGCGCTGGCGCTCTCCCTCGCCGCGATGCTCCTCGTGGGTTTCGGGTCGGCGGCGGTTCTCGCCCGGCTCGGGCGGCCGTTCGTGGCCACCCCCTTCGACGCGACGGCTTCGGCCGGCGCCACCGGGGCCGACCCCGCCAACCTCCGCAAGCACGCGGTGCAGGCCGAGAAAGAGCTCGAAAAGGTCTACCCCAAGGGCGTCTACATCGTCGTGGACGCCTACCGGAACCGCCTGCACCTGGTGAAGAACGGCCAGATCATCCGTTCGGCCGTGTGCTCGACCGGGACCGGGATCCTGCTCAAGGATCCCCGCAACGGGAAGCAGTGGGTCTTTGACACCCCCCTCGGCGAGCGCGTGGTGGAGAGAAAGGTGAAGCACCCCGTGTGGGCCAAGCCGGACTGGGCCTTCGTCGAGGAGGGCCTGCTGCCGCCCACGGACCCCAACGAGCGCTTCGACGATGTCTCACTGGGCGACTACGCCCTCTACATTGGGGACGGCTACATCATCCACGGCACGCTGTTCAAGAGCCTCCTCGGGCGCCGCGTCACCCACGGTTGCATTAGACTCGGCGATGAGGACCTGGAGTTCCTGTACCGCCATGCACCGATCGGCACTCGCGTGTATCTCTATTAGCCTGGCGGCTCTGGGCGCCCGGGCGGGGGATGTGCCACCCGACCCCGCCCGCGTGGCCGCACTGGAACTGGAGGCCGGGCTGGCCAAGCGACCGTTCGTCTACCTGGTCCTCGACCCGCAGCGCCGGGTGCTCGAGATCAAGGCGCGGGGAGCGGTCCTCGACACCGTGCAGCTCACCGGCATCGAGATCATCAGTCAACAGCCACTGCTGACCCGCGACCTCCCGGGTCGCCCCCCGATCCCGGCGGTGTGGACCGTCAAGAACGGCCCCGGCGACACCGACCGGGAGATCGTTGCCCCAAAGGAGCTGCGCCCGGCTCCGAAGGAAGACGAGGCGGAGGCGGAGCCGACGCCCGCCGAGACCCCGACGGGACCGTCGCCGACCCCCACGCCGATCTCCGTGCCGCCTTCGTCGTACCGGAGCCGGCTCGCAAACGGCTGGGATCTCTGGATCACCGACCGCCTGCCACCCCAGAGCGCCGTCGGGACCTTTCTGGCGGCCGTGCGCGACGGCTGGCGCCGACTGCGAGGACTCGGCGAGGATCACCCTCCCGCGGTCACGCTGGCCATGGCCGACGACGATGCGCGCCGGATCCACCACCTGATGCGCACCGGGACCGCGATCCTGGTCGCGGGCGAGCTGTAGGGCAAGAACTGGGAAAAAGGGGGAAACGCAAACGGAAAAGGGAAGGCTGAAACCGACTTGTCCTGCGTCTTCCTTTTTCCCTTTCCCTTTTTCCGTCAATTGGAGCGGAGCTTGGAGACCCGGTCCATGATGTCGCGGAAGGCCGGGTTGATGGCCAGGACCTCGCTGAAGCTCGCGAGGGCGGCCTCGGTGTTCCCCGCCGCCTCCTGGGCCCGTCCGAGCTCGTAGCGCAGGCCGAGCTCCATCTCGAGCGGGAGCCCGGGCGCGCCCAGGGCGCGGGCGTACCATTCCGCGCCCTGCTCGGCGAGTCCTTTCTCGATAAAGCAGGCGCCGATCGTGCTGGCGCTCTCGACGAGGTAGTCGGGCGACTTGACGGAGAGCTGGAACTCGCCGATGGCCTCGTCCAGGAGCCCCATCTCGCGGTACGCGAGACCCAGGTTGAAGTGGGTGTCGAAGTCTTCCTCCTGCACCTGCTCCGCCACTCCGCGCTGGAACTCCTTGAAGAGCTGCTCGATCGAGACGTCGCTCGACTTCCCGGCCCCGGTGGCCTCGGCCGCCATCTCCTCCTCGGCGAGCTCCTTCTCGAGCTCCAAGGCCAGGTCGAAGAACTGCTCCTCCTCTTTGAAGAGCTCGACGGCCGACGCCGCAGCCGCGGGCTCGCGACGCTCCTCGTCCCAGCCTCGCGACTTGAGAAGGGCCTGGCGTGCCATCACGTCCGGGTGGTCGGGAAAAGCCTCGCGGACCCTCTCCAGTAGTCTGGCGGCGTCGTCCAGGAGCCCTTGCTGGATGAGGAAATCCAGCTCCCGCAGCTGGTCCTCGCCGGGACCTGCCAGCACACCGGATACCTCGACCAGCTCCATCGCCTCGTCCACCACCTCTGCGCGCTCCGGCTCGCGCCCCTCTGCCGCCGCGGGGGGTGGGGGCTCCGCCGCCGATTCTGCGGCCGGCACGCCAGGCTCCTTCAGCCCGAGCATCGCCTCCAGGTTTTCCAGACGGACCGCCCCAGCCGGCGTCCTTCGCACATCACCGGTGCGAGCCGCAGGCGGCTCGGGCGTCGCACCGAAGCCATCGAACGAGGGCAGCGGTGCGCCGGCGTGCGGGGGTGAGACCTGGCCGGCCAGCTCGTTCATGCTGATCCCGGGCACCGGCAAGGAGAGGTCGAGGTGCGACGGCTGCTTCGACGGCACCGCCGGTGCCTGAGCCTCTGCGAACGCGGCCAGGGCGTCCCGTGCCCCCTGGGCTTCCCTGGCGCTGAGCGGCGGTGGGGCCTTCGGGGCAGGCGGGGGGGGAGCCGTCGGGCTGGCCACGGCCCGCCCGAGTTCCACTTCGCCCATGACGGCACCGCCACCGAGGGAGCCCAGCAGCTCGCGGGCATCTTCGTGCGCCGGGTCAAGCGCGAGCAGGCGCTCGAGGTGCGCGATCGCCTTGTCGGAGAGGCCGTACTTCGCGAACACCTGAGCTTCGGTGAACAGCTCCTCGACGTTGCCGGGGATGAGAGGTTGCTCGACCGATACCGGACCGCCGGGCGGCTGTGCTACCGCGGGCCCGGTCTCCTGCGGGGTCAGGTCGATGTCGACGTACTCCTGCTCGGGCTCGGGCGCCGCGGGTGCCGTCGTGGCCGCTGGTGCCGGCGGTGGCGGCTCGGGTGCGAGGGGCTCGGGCGCCGCTACCCCGAGCTCCTTCAGGCGCTGGGCGAAAAGGGGGTTGGAGGGAACCTCCTGCACGAGCCGCAGGTAGAACTTGGCCGCCTCTTCCTTTCGTGCATCCCGGTAGTAGACATCCGCGAGCGCGGTTTCGATGTTGACGACCATGTCGGGGTCGTTCTGCTGGTCGAAAACCTTCAGCGCGCGCTCCAGCACCTCGGCGTCGCGGGGGTTGCTCTTCAAGAGCCGCTCCACCAGGGTGGCTGCCCGGCCGAGGTCGTTGGCCACCAACAACCGGTCGATTGTGGGGAGCAGGACCTCCTTGGCCTCCACGGCCTCGCCGGTGTGTGCCATCACCTCGGTGTAGAGTTGCGCGACGTCGGCACGCCCGCCGCTCTGCGGGAGCACCTCCTCCAGAAGCCTGCGCGCAGCTTCGACGTCGCCGCTCTCGAAGAAGGCGCGTGACGCAGAGAACCTCAGCTCGAGGCCGCCCTTGGTCGTCGCGAGCGCCTTCCTTGCCAGCTCGCTCGCCTGCGCCTGCCGTCCAGCGGCGACCAGCGCGTCCACGCACGGGGCGACGAAGTCGCCCTGCTCCGGGTTGAGGTCGAGAGCACGGTGGTAGAGCTTCACCGCCTCTTCCAGCATGTTGCGGCCCAGCAGCGTTCGGCCCAGGGCGTCGATCTCCTCGGCCACCGCCACCGCGTCGCCCTGCTGCACCGAGAGGTCCACGAGCTTGGCTCGCGCCTGGAAATTGCTCGGCTCCAGCTCGACCAGCCGGCGGTAGACCCGCCTCGCCTCGTCTGGCTGCTTGGAGCGCAGGAACCAGTCCGCGAGGGTGAGCAGCTGCTGCCGCCCCTCCACCACGAGCCCCTGCTTGAAGTAGAGGTTGGCGAGCCGCTCGTAGGTCTCAGTCCGCCGCGGGTCGAGGCGGTTGACCTTCTTGTAAATCGCGATCGCCTTGAGGAAGAAGCCGTCCTCGCCGAAGTGATCGGCGATGCGCTGGTAGACCTCGATCGCCTCGGGGATGCGCGACACACGCACCAGAAGGTCGCCCAGGCGGTTGAGAGCGTTGGTGTCGTGGGGCGCCAGGTCTACGACCCGCCTGTACTGCTTGATGGCGGCATCCAGCTTGCCCCGGGCGGCGAGCTGTTCCGCCTCCTGCATGATCACTTCGCGCTTCGCCGTCGACATGAGAAGGTAGTATTTCCCCGCGTTTATGCTAGCACACGAACCGGCTTGAAGCTGCGCCGGTGCTGCTCCGAAGGGCCCAGGCGCCGCAGTGCCTCGAGGTGCGCCGGCGATGGGTACCCCTTGTTGGATTCCCACCCGTACCCGGGGGCGTCCGCGGCCAGCCGCACCATCGTCTCGTCGCGCGTGACCTTGGCGAGGATCGAGGCCGCGGCAACGCACCGGTAGCGTGCGTCGGCGTGCACCTCGGCCCGGTGCGCTATGGGGAGACCGGGCAGCGCCACCGCGTCGGTGACCACGAGGCCCGGCACCAGGCGCAGGGCGAGGACCGCATCGACCATTGCCGCGCGGGTGGCTTCAAGGATGTTGAGACGATCGATGTCGGATGGGCCTCGGTGAGCAACCGCCCAGCACAAGGCTTTCTCAAGGATTTCCGCGGCGAGTCGCTGCCTCTTCCGAGGGGAGAGGCGCTTGGAGTCGTCGAGACCCGCCACCGGCCTTCGCGGGTCGAGGATGACCGCTGCAACCGTGACGGGGCCTGCGAGGGCTCCTCGGCCAACCTCGTCCACCCCCGCAATCAGCCCGTACCTGGACTCGAGTTTCCGGTCACGCGCACCGTCGGGCGGCGCGGCCTTCACTGCCGGTTGTACTCCTCCTCGAGGCGTGCGGCCTTCCCCTTGAGGTTCCGCAGGTAGTAGAGCTTGGCGCGGCGGACCCGGCCGTGGCGCACCACCTCGATGCGGTCGATGTTCGGCGAGTGCACCGGGAACACCCTTTCGACCCCGATGCTGTAGGAGACCTTGCGCACCGTGAAGCTCTCGCGCACACCGCCGCCCCGGCGCCCGATCACCACACCCTCGAACACCTGGATGCGCTCCTTCTCGCCTTCACGCACCTTGACGTGCACTCGTACCGTGTCGCCCGGGCCGAAGTCCGGCATGTCGGCCCGCATCTGCTCTTTTTCGAGCTCGCGCAAATCCATCGTGAACCTCCCGCCCTGATCACGCTCCACGAGGACGTGGCGCGGAACGGGGATTATACACGTCCTCACCCGCGGCGGGAAGGGTGCCCGCCGGTCCCCTCCGGCGGGGCTGGGAGGGCGATCCCCTCCTCGGCGGCCACCGCCGCGATCACCGCCCTCGTTTCGGCCGGGAGAGTGGCCCAGGCGACGCGGATCAGGTCCGGACGGCGGCGCAGGGTGAGGCGCACCGCCGCCTCCAGGCGCCACCGCCGCACGCCCTCGTGGTCGCCCGAGACCAGCACCTCGGGCACCGCCAGGCCCTCGAACTCGCGCGGCCTGGTGAAGACCGGGTGGTCCAGGAGTGACGAGGTGAAGGAGTCCGCGGCCACCGAGCCGGGGTCGCCGACGACCCCGGGCAGGTGGCGGGCGGCGGCGTCGAGCATCGCCAGCGCCGCCAGCTCCCCGCCCGAGAGCACGAAGTCGCCGAGCGAGATCTCGTCGGCGCGCAGGGTCTCGTGGACGCGCTCGTCGAACCCCTCGTAGCGCCCGCACACGAAGAGCAGGCGGTCGTAGCCCGCCAGCTCGCGGGCGACCGCGTCGTCGAAACGCCGCCCGCGTGCGTCGGGGAGCACGACGTGGGGCGTGCCGGCAAGCGCCGCGACCTCGCGTACCGCAGGGATCACGGCAGGGGCCATGAGCACCATCCCCGGCCCGCCGCCGAACGGCCCGTCGTCCACCTGCCCGTAGCGGTTGATCGCCCACTTACGGAGGTCGTGGACCCGCACGTCCAGAAGGCCCGCCGCGGCGGCGCGCCCGAGCACGCCGACGGTCAGGTACGGCTCGACCGCCGAGGGGAAGAGCGTCAGGATGTCACAGCGCATCGTCGTCGAACAGACCGCGTGGTGGGTCGAGCACGACCGCGCGTGCCGGCAGGTCGACCCTCACGACAATGGCGGAAACGAAAGGCACCAGCACCTCTCCCCCGGCCGCCGCCACCACGAGCAGGGCGCCACCGGGCCCCGTCTGCATCTCCGTGATCTCACCCAGCACGGTGCCGTCGGCAAGCTGGCAGCGACAGCCGACAAGCTCGTGCTCGTAGTAGTAGTTCTCGGGAAGCTGGGAGCGCTCCTGGGCGGGGTGGAAGAGCCAAAGGCCGCGCCAGCCTTCGATCTCGTTGCGGTCACGGATACCGACGAAGCTGAGCAGCCAATCCCCTTTGTGCGAGCGCACCTGGTGCACGACCTTGTGGAACTCGGGGGACTCGCGCCCGATGCCGACCTCCACGCCAGGCACCAGGCGCTCGGGGAAGTCGGTCACGGTCTCGACGGCGACCTCCCCGTGTATGCCGTGGGGCCGGCGAACGCGCCCCACCGCCAGCCAGCTGGCTTCGGGGCGGTCTTCCATCTACTCGAGGATCTCGAGCACGAAACGCCTGCGCACCTTCATGCCGGCCGCGGCCAGCAGGGTGCGGACGGCACGTGCGGTCTTGCCCTGCTTTCCGATCACCTTGCCGAGGTCTTCGGTGGCAACACGCAGCTCGAGCACGGTGGTCTGTTCGCCCTGCACCTCGCGCACCTGAACCTTGTCGGGTTGGTCGACGAGCGCCTTCGCGATCTGTTCGACGAGCTCTTTCATGCGCGCCTCCCGTTCAGCACTCTGCAGCAGTTTCAGTTCTTGGCCTGGTTGAGCAAGCTCTTGACGGTCGGGGAAAGCTGGGCTCCGCGCGCCACCCAGTACTCGATCCGTTCGCGGTCGAGCCGGAACTCAACCGGCTCGCTGCGGGGATTGTAGAAACCCACCTCTTCCAGCACCGCCGCGGTCGGGGTCTGCTTGCGATCGGAGACCACCACACGGTACACGGGGCGCTTGCTGGAGCCCATTCGCCGCAGTCGAATCATCAGCATCGAACTCTCTCCTTGCCTTCCTCTTCGCGGCCGAACCGCGAACGCGCATTGTAGCAGAATGCGTTTTCGCTCTCTACAAGCCCATCGAGCGCAGTACCTTGCGCGGGTCGCCGCTGCTCAGGCGCTTGACCATGCGCTTCATCTCGCCGTACTGGCGAAGGAGGCGGTTGACCTCCTCCACCGTGGTCCCAGCGCCGCGGGCGATGCGCTTGCGCCGCGAGCCGTTGATGACCTCCGGGTGCCGCCGCTCCTTGGGGGTCATCGAGCAGATGATCGCCTCGAAGCGGACCAGCTTCCTGTCGTCCACCTGCGGAGCCTTGAGCGCCTTGGCGCCCGGCATCAGGTCCACGAGCTGGTCGAGCAGCCCGCCGCCCCGCATCTGCTTGAGCTGGTCGCGCAGGTCGTCGAGGTCGAACCCCTCCTTCTTCAGCTTGCGCTCGAGCTCCGCGGCCTTCTTCTCATCGACGACGGCTTGGGCCTTCTCGAAGAACGTCGCCATGTCGCCGAGGCCCAGGATGCGCGCGGCCATGCGGTCGGGGTGGAAGAGCTCGAGGTCCTCCAGCCGCTCCCCCACCCCGGCAAAGCGGATAGGTTTGCCCGCCACCGAGACCACCGAGAGGGCGGCGCCGCCGCGCGCGTCGCCGTCGAGCTTGGTGAGGATGACACCGGACAGCGGCAGACGCGCCGCGAACGCCTCCGCCTGGCGCACCGCGTCCTGCCCGGTCATCGCGTCCGCCACGAACAGCACCTCGCTGGGCGCGAGGATCCCGTGCAGCTCGGCAAGCTCGGCCATCAGCTCCTCGTCCACGTGCAGGCGGCCCGCGGTATCGAAGAGGATCACCTCGAACCCCTTGCGGCGCGCCTCCACGAGGGCCGCGCGGGCGATCTCGGGGGGCGAGGGCCAGGCACGGGTGTCGAGCACCGGCAGCCCGGCCTGCGCTCCGAGCTGCTCGAGCTGCTCGCGCGCCGCCGGGCGCTGGGTGTCGGCGGGGACGAGCAGCACGTGCTTGCCCAGCTTGCTCTTGATGAACACCCCGACCTTGGCGGCCGTGGTCGTCTTGCCGGTGCCCTGGAGACCCACCAGCATGATCGGTGCGGGGAACCCCTTGAACTTGAGCGGGCGCTCCTCTCCCCCGAGCAGGCGGGTGAGCTCCTCGTGCACGATCTTGAGGACCTGCTGAGCCGGCGAGAGCGAGGTCAGGACTTCCTTGCCGAGCGCGCGCTCACGCACCCTGCTTGTGAAGTCCTTCACAACAGGGAGTGCCACGTCGGCCGCCAGCAGCGCGCGCCGGATCTCCGCGAGCGCATCGTCGACGTGCCTTTCGGTGAGGTGCCCCTCCCCCCGCAGGGTCTTGAACACCTTCTGCAGCCGTTCCGAGATCGCCTCGAGCATGCCCCTCCCAGGGAGGTGGAGTCTACCTCCCCATGGCCCACCCCTCAAACATGTGTTCTCTAGACTCCACTGCGTGGATGCTTTTTCTTGCCCGGCGGGCTTACCACCCCGCCCCCGTTCGCAAGGGGCCACCCGCGGCACCGGAGGTTTGAAAGCCCCCCTTCCTGAACGCGCTTGCGAGGCGTAGCGAAGCTGGAGTCCTAGCCCGGCCGAACCGTTCTTCCAGACCCCTCCAGGAACGAGTGGGTGGGGGTGAAATCCGCCCCGCGGGCGA
>JALHTD010000108.1 GCA_022865555.1 Thermoanaerobaculaceae bacterium
AACGTGAGCCCCCGAACGGTCCAGGCATGGGAAGCGAGCACACGTGAGCCGTCCGACGCTGCGCTGAAGCTCCTGGAAGTTGCCAGCAGGCATCCCGAGGCGCTGTTCGGGTAGATCGCTACTCCCACCCCTGCGTATTCCGGCCATGCCGATCGGCCATTCCGGCCGAAGCCGATCACCCGTACCGGCAAGGCGATCACCCGGGGCGTGACGTCGCTGGGTAGGTCTATTTCGCCGGCTTTGGGTTCCCGGTCAAGCCGGCCTTCACCTTCCTGAGCGAGTCGCCGGTGAGTTTCACCTTGTGTGCGTTGTGGACGAGGCGGTCGCAGACCGAATCGGCGATGGTCTCGTCGCCGACGATGGGGTGCCAGTTCTTGGGGTCGAGCTGGCTGGTGATGACGGTGGACGAGATGCCGTAGCGGTCCTCCAGCACCTCCAGGAAGTCCCTGCGCTGCGAGGCAGTCAGAACCTCGAGGCCGAAGTCATCGACGATCAAGACCTGGGTCTTGGCGAGGCGGCGGAGCAGCACGAAGTAGGTGCCGTCGGCCCGTGCCTGGGCCAGTTCGTCGTAGAGACGAGAGGCGCGGCGATAGACGACCGAATGGCCCTCCCGACACGCCTTCTGGCCGAGGGCGCAGGCGAGGTAGCTCTTCCCCACGCCGGTGGGGCCGCTGAAGATGACGTTCTGGTGCGCCTCCACCCAGCGGCACGCCGCCAGGTCGAGCATCATCGCCTTCTGGAGGCCGCGGGGGTGCTGGTAGTCGATGTCCTCGACGCAGGCGTCCTGGCGGAAGCGCGCCGTGCGCAGTCGTCCGGTGAGCTTCCGCTGCTCGCGGTCGCGCCACTCGGCGTCAACCAGGAGGCCGGCGAGGTCGAGCGGCGTCATCGCCTTCTCCTTGGTTTGCTGCATCCAGCGGCGTAGCGCCTCCGCCATCCCCATGAGCTTCATCGACACCAACTTCTCCATCGTCTGCTCGACGAGCATGTGCTTCTCCTTGGCCTCGGTGATGTCGGCGGGCGGGCGACGTGCCCGGCGTCGGGGCGCCGCGAGGCCGCTTCGGCGCGGTCTCGGGTCAGTGGTAGTAGCGCCCCCCGCGGATGTTCTCGTGGAGCGGCAGAGCCTGCTGGGGCTCGTCTCCGGGCAGTGGCAGCGTGTCCAGGTTGTTCTTCAGGATCGAGGCGATGCTCCCGGAGTTGAGCATCTGGAAGTGCAACGCTCGCGCGGCGGCCCGCTCGACCCGCTGGGCCGGGAACTCCTTCGCCCGCCGCAGGATCCCGAGGCACGCCTTGAAGCCCTGCTGCGGATGGGCCTTCGATACCATGATGGCCTCGAGGAGCGCCACGGTCCGCGGCCCCGTCTTCCGCGCCCAATCGGTCAGCCGCTCCGGCGTCCACTCCACCTGGTCGATGTGCGCCCTCGGCATGTGGTGCTTCAGGGTGGTGTACTTCCCCTTCAGATAACTGCGCTGGTAGCTCTCGATCCGCTTCCCGCGGCGGAAGATCTCGACGGTGGTCTCGGTGGCGCGCAGGTCGAGCTGCTCGCCGATGAGCGAGAAGTGGACGCTGTAGAAGTGGTCGTCGTGCACGACGTGGTAGCTGAGATCCACCCTCGGCTGGGCCCACTCGGCGTACTCGTAGGGGCGCACCGGCAGTGGCTTCATGGCCGCCCGCTCGATCTCCTCGAAGAGTTCGCGCCGTGACTTCTTCAGCCTCCGCATCTGCCGGTGGTTGAGCTTCTCCAGCAACTCCGCCACCGCGACCCGCATCTCCTCCATGGAGTAGAAGGTTCGGTTCCGCAGCGCCGCCAGGATCCATCGGGAAGCGATCAGCACCCCCACTTCCACCTTGGCCTTGTCGCGGGGCTTGTACGGCCGAGCCGGGATCACCGCCGACCCGTAGTGCGCCGAAAGGTCCTCGTACGTCCGGTTGAGCACCGGCTCGTACTTGCTCGCCTTGGTGACGCCGGCCCGAGGATTGTCCGGTACCCAGATCTCGGTGGTGCCCCCGAAGTAGTCGAAGGCCCGGACGTGGCAACCCACCCAGGTCGGCAAGTCCTGGTGAAGCACCGGCTCCGCGAAGGTCAGGTTCGACGCGCCGAGCACCGCAACGAAGAGCACCGCCTTCTGGCGATCCCCGGTCAGCGGGTGCACCAGGTCGAGCCCGCTGCCGCTGAAGTCGACGAAGGTCTTCTCCCCAACGTGGTGAGCCTGTCGCATCGTCGCCGACAGTGGCCGTGCCCACCCCAGATAGTGTGCGCAGAACTGGCTGTACTGGAGGCCCTCCGGCGTGGCCTCCTTGTACTCCTGCCACAGCAGCTGCTTCGTCACGTGGCGCTTCTTCAACTCCCGGTGAACGTAGATCCAGTCTGGCTCCGGCCGGTTCGACACGGGATGGCGCTCGTCCGGGAACAGGCGCCGCTCCAGCGCCTCGTCGTCGTCCAGACCCGGCGGCAACGGCCAGCTCAGCTTCGCCAGCGCGATGCGGCCGAGGTAGGTCCCGATCGTGCTCGGCGACAACCCGCAGCTCTTCGCGATGGCGCGGCCAGACTTGCCGCACTCCAGCTTCAACCTGATGACCTCTCGCAGCTTCCGCATGGGTAGCCTCTCTGCCGTCATCTCCACCTCCGTTAGGGAGGCGGCATGTGCGGCTGACTACCCAGCGACGTCAACGCTCCCGGGTGACCTTCTTGAGGCCCGCTACCCGGTCATGCGTTCAGCGATCGGCTTGCTCCGGAATCGGTGATCGGCTTCCTCCGGAATGGGTGATCGGCTTGCTCCGGAATCAGTGATCGGCATGCGCCGGTACCCGCATTCCCTTAAGGAATTCGGTACCTTGAGCCTTGAACTGGTGGTTCCAGTCAAGACATCGCTGACAGTTGACTGCAGGGTGACGGTGGACCCTCTCCCCCGTTTACAGGTCCACACGTTCAGGGGTTACACGGGGCTGACAGGGCGGTGACGATCCGTGAAGCCGCCGCTGGTCTCCAGGCGGCCTCCCGCCCGGCCATACGATTCACCGCGAGATCTTCGACGAACGGGACGATCTCGAGAATGCCAAGGTCGAGCTCGAAGTAGCGCGCTCTCCAGCGCAGCAAGCCCTCCTTCTTGAGCCCAATGGTTTGGCCGGCCAGCGCGATGCTCACGTACACCGCGTCGTCGTCGATGGAGATGGTGCCGCTCTTCGACACGCGTCGCGACGTCCATTCCGCCGGGTAGCTTGGCTCGATCGGCACGAGCGAGCGACGCTCCGAATCACGGTAGACCTCGGCGGGCGTCTTGCCGCCCAGGGCGTCGTGTGGCCGGACCTCGTTGAAGTCGACCATCCAGCGATCGCACTTGCGCTGCTGGGCGCTCCGGGAATCCGCGGGGGAGATCTGCAACTCGGCCATGTCCCGGTGCATTCGCTCGTGCCCCCCGTTGTCCTGGGGGCAGCCCGGGCGGGAGCGGATCACCCGGATGCCGAGCGAGAGCAGCCAGACGGACAGGCGGCTCAACCCGCCGCGCCCGCGGGTGCACGCGAACGGTGTGCCGTTGTCGCTCTGGATGGCGCTCGGCAAGCCATGCTTGCGGAACAGTCGCTCGAACTCCTCCCGGGCAACGTCGCCCCGCGTCGACTCGACCAGCGTCGCGCCCAGGACCTTTCGGCTGAAGGCGTCGCGCACGGTCAGCGGCTCGCACCGGTCGCCGTTCCGGGCCTTCCACCAACCCTTGAAGTCGACGGTCCACAGGTCGTTGGGCCCGTGCACCTCGACGCGTGGCTTCCCGTCCACGCTCCAGACACGCACCCGCGGCCGCCGTCGCTTGAGCCTCCCGAGCCGGCCGAGGATCCGCGCCACGGTGCTCTTGCTCGGCGCCTCGTCCCCGATCTCGCGCCGGAGCACGCGCGAGATCTTGTCTGCACCCCAGGTCGAGTGCCGTTCCCGCAGCTCGAGGAGGCGGACGACGAGTTCCTCGCCGGTCGTCAACGGGCTCGAGTCTGGCCGCCGGCTCTGCTCGACGAGGCCCGGGTATCCATCCGCCCGGAACCGGCGCAGCCACTTGTAACCGGTCTGGCGGGAGACGCCGTACTCCTGGCAGAGCGCCGAAATGTTCGCCCCCGGCGCTGCCGCCTTCTCGATGAACTGCAGCTTCTCGCTCATGACTCGCTGCTCTTTCCAGGGCATGCCACAGGTAAACCTGTCAGCGATGTCCCGAGGCGGTTTCTGTCAGCGATGTCCTGGTACAGCACCCATGCCCCGGGACCTGGTTTCGTTCCTGAAGAACGAGGCCACCCGGGAGGGGCGAGACCTCACCCCCTACGTCGTCCGCCTGCTCGAAGGGATCCGCAGCTGGTTCGGCCTGCCCTTCGCCGCGACGACGCTCCTCGAGGCCGATCGGAAGATCATGAAGCTCGAGCACTACGAGTACCTCCTGCACGTGCTCTTCCTGCGCAGCCTGGAACTCCGGGAGAAGGGGCCAGGCTTCGACGCGCCCAGGGCCGAGAAGACCAAGGGGTCGGGCCGGTAGACGGCGGAGACGGCCATGGCGAACGCCAGAGGGGCCATCCTGACGAACCGCGACCGGGCGCTGCTCGCCTTCATCGGCGTCGCCCGCTACGTCTCGGCCGAACAGGTCCACCGGCTCTACTTCGAGGGCAAG